>CAYWRR010000120.1:0-364 GCA_964460425.1 uncultured Nitrososphaera sp. | reverse complement strand
TATCTACATTCTTTCTTCATACAGCCAGGACAATAATTTCCCAAGTCTCTTTCAAATGCGAGTTCAAGTTCTTCAAGATATCAGTGCTAGCTCCAATGATGAGATTCTACTTCCTGCTAACATAGATTCATGATAGCAGGTATGTAATCAGAAACTATTGTCGGGCCAGCGATATCCCCGATAGTGACTCTGCTAATCTTGAGATCAAGTTCCATTATCTGCATGTAGGGATGATGGTAACATTGCAATATCGCTCTTTTCACCTACAGACGTACCAAATCATCTACAGCTGAAATCATCACTACAGCACCACTTCCTCCGCCAAGAGCTTTTTTCATTCTATCTACAACATCATTGACAACAT
>CAYWRR010000119.1:2719-6972 GCA_964460425.1 uncultured Nitrososphaera sp. | reverse complement strand
CCAATCCTATAAAACAGTTGATGATCCTTGCGAGTCTCTAACCATAAACTCACAGATCACATAATAGCAAGCGATTGATGTAGAACCATTCAGTAGTTTTTCTTTCTCGGGAAAGGTATGCGCGAGCATATTTATTTCTCAAAAAAGTCCCTACTATAGTGTGAGCGTAGTCAGTGAAATAATGCCCCAAAAAAAAGTAGTCGTTACAGTAAACATAAACGATAACCCTTCTGCACTGGATGTAGCAAAATTGATGGTAAGACATAGAATTGGGTCGATCGTGGTGATCGAAGGTGACAATAAGAAGCCAATAGGCATGGTCACTGAAAGGGACATCGTAAAGAAAGTAACTGCCAAGAACAAGAGTGCTGATCAAGTTGCAGTCAGGCATATCATGTCATCCCCCCTTGTCACAGTCAAATCCATTGATTCCATCGACACTGCAGCTGAAACAATTGCAGAGAAGGGGGTCAAGCGGTTAGTTGTACTAGAGCAAGATGGTTCAATGGTTGGTATATTGTCGGTAAGCGATATTGCAAAAAAACTAGCAAGAATACTGACTGAGGATTACAGCAGGTATCGATCTCTTCGCAACCTGCTGGACACCGATTGATGGCTACCACCTCGCCTTATAATCTGTGTAAGAGGTTATTGTTATGCTCATCCATTCAATAAGTATTTTTCATTCCTGTCGGCACCTTTGTAGCTCTAGTTGCAGTAGCTATGGCATTTTGTTCTGGAGGATACCAAGAGATTTATTTGTGGTGTCTTTGTCTTAATTCTATTCTGCTGTTAAAGAATACTATCTAGGTTATACTACGGTTCCCTCATCGAAATATGGTTTCGGCCGCTTCCTCACAAGGGTTCCCAGACATTCAAGCAAAAAAAGACTAGATGAGGCTATAGCTTCACCTATAGTTTTTGAAGTCACTGAAGGAATCATGAGATTCCCTCACTTCTGAGGCCATCTGTTCTTACTGCACTTGATGTTGTATTAGAGTTGTCATCTCTTTTCCTCTCAGTGATTCATCAATTAATTGTTGGTAGATACTGTTGATGTCGTTAATGTTCTCTGATTTAAGCTGGTTGTGCTCGTCTCTCAGATGCGTTAGCAAGCGTCGTGCCATTATTGGGCATGGGGAAATCAAAGAGAGGAAATAGCTGGGAGTGCTTATTTGCAGCTAGACCTTCTGTAATCTTTCCAACCCCCATTAGTACTCCAAATGTGTCATTATTCTGCGCTGCCATGATTGCGGTATCTAGCTAGTGTGTGAGTGTATGAGTAGCTGTTGATTTATGTCATCTTTTGTAAGGTTATTGTTCACAATGGTAACAGTTGTATTGCTATTCTCGTTGCTTTGTTGGATTAAGCTTGGACAGAGCTCTGGGTGCTTAATCCAATGATTGATACTCAGCTCAGTTACAGCATAGCTAAGCCTGCCAAAGCTAAGATAGTTCTATTGTTCTTGACCTTCTTTGTAAAAGAAATAGCTCTTAATACTTTGAACAACAAGATATGGATCCTGTACATAAGTAACAGTACAATAGACGAATACGAACTCTTTTTGATTTAAGGAAGGTCATACAAAGATAAATTAGGCATGGAAGACATTGATTGTTGAACTCTCAATTCATTTCATTGTAATATTGGTGACAAAATGTTAAAACTAAATGAGCATTTGCACATCCAGCCTAGCATACTGGCAGTTTCGCTAGTCTCCCTTGTAGTCATGATGGGCTCTACTATGGTCACACCATCGTTGACGCTTTACGCCAAACAAGACCTAGGAGCAAATGAATTTCTAGTTGGTGCAGTTATTGCAGGTTTTGCTATAGGTAGATTGATCTTTGATGTCCCAGCCGGATTACTTGCCGATAGGCTTGGCCTCAGCAGGACAATGGTCCTTGGACTTGGAATTCTCATTGGAGCGTCAACCCTTGCAGGCTTTGCCTCCAGTTATTGGGTGTTGCTCTTTGCAAGGTTACTGGAAGGTGTAGCATCATCCATCTATGTCAGCGCCGCTATTACATTTGTGCTTCTCTCTTCGGATGCAGCAAAGCGTGGGACAAACATTGGTAGGTATCAGTCGATATTGATGCTTGGACCCATCATTGGACCAGTGGTTGGAGCGCCAATTGCGGAGTTTTTTGGATATAACGCTCCATATTTTGCGTTTGCTGCAGTAATATTTGGAGCAGCAGTAATCATGTCAATTTTTACCTACCGCCGGAAGTTCAATATTAAAAAGGTAGAGGAGCATGAACACGAGAATAAGCAGGCAAGTATGGCAGCCTACCTTAACACTGCAGCCATAGCTACATTTGGCTTTGCATTCCTACGTTCTGGGATCTATACTACAGGGGTGCCGCTGTTCGGATATGGTAACTTGAATCTATCAGTATTTGATGTGGGCATATTTCTTACAATGGCTTCGCTTGCAAATCTGATTAGCTCTTTCTTCTCAGGCAGACTTACACAAGCCTATGGCATGCAAAAGCCCCTATTTGCTGCAATTTTAATTTCCGGATTGCTAGTTGCAATCATTCCATTATCTACGTCAATGATCTACTTGCTTGTTGTCATTACTTTGATTGGGATAACTTCAGGCTTTTTTGGCCAGTCCATTGCATGGGCTGCGGAACAGATAGAGGAGAAGGTAAAGAGAATTGGCAAAACAAACTATAAAGTTGCACTAGGGGTACAATCGCATGTTACACGTGGAATTGGATTTAATAGAATGATAGGAGACGTGGGGTTGATATTAGGGCCGCTATTCGTAGGCTACTTTATCACAGTCTTTAGCAAAGACCCGCTGGTATGGTTCATCTCATTTGGTTCCACCAGTGGAGTACTTGTACTGGCTTCATTTCTGATCCTTGGTACGAAGGTTGTCCATGATACCGAGCGCTGATGAAAGATTCTAATGCTGTAGCCTATGCGTCTCATATTCTTCTTTAGAAGGAAAACCCCTGACACAAACATCGCATAGGTATGGATCATTAGCAAGGTGCCAGGCCCGGACGGTTTACTCGTGGATGCCACTATGTGACAGATAATGATGAATATACAATAAAAAGATTGTAAAGTGCAATGGAGAGGAGCTCATAAATAAGAACATGTAGGCTTATCAAGTAGTGGAGATACATGAAAAAGCAGCTGTAGCAGTAGTGCTGTACCCTTTTATTTTGATGCATAGAAAATACAAGAGTTTTTCATTAAACCAAAAAGACTGGCGGCCCTCCTGCTCTGGGGAATTGGGGAGCAAAGCAGGAGTTATGAGTCCCACCAGATCTTGGCTTTTAGTTGCGTAAGACCTACTTATATTTACAAAGGTGACTTCCTCTAGAATTAAAATATAATTAAAAAAGTTAGAATCATTTTATAACGGTATCATCTATAATACTGATTGTCTTGCCCCAATAACTAACCTGTCAATGAGGAGTCTGTTGAAAAGTCCCTGTATTTGCCCAATTGTACAAACTCTTGTATGCTTCTTTGAGGCTCTGTTAACTTAACCACCGCCACATGCCACCAGGAATGTGGTAAACTGCATTCTGTCCATTCCTGCATGCAAGTACAGTGTGAATAATTTCAACCAATTCCAGACATGCTGCCTATCACAATTTTCCTTCTTTCTACATGGAAAATGGTCATCCAAACATTCTGTCCTGTCTTTTATGTGCTGAATGAATTTCTCCATCAAGTTCTTAAGCTCAGTACTATATACTTGATGAGGCAGTCTCAACCATTTGCAAGCATCATTGTACCATCGAGCTCCATCTGTGAATACTGGTTTTCTACCATACCTATTCCTCAACTGCTTGAAGAACTGATAGCATATGAAAATGGTTCTTTCCCTCGATAGATGCATCATCAGACATGTGTTTATGGCAGGTTCATACCCTATCCATAGTCAATAGTTCTGACCATCTATCTGAAGCAGGGTTTCATCAACAAATATGTCCTTGACCAGACGCTTCTCTGTTATGAACAACCTGTCTGGATAATCAGCACATTTCTGGACCCATTTTCAGATAGACACATGTGTTCTTTCATGGTAGTGGATAGGCATTTAGCTGCTAGCCTGAAGCTCCTAGAGCTAAAATAGAGGTATAGACTACACCTGACTATAGCCGGGTGCGTTCTAGTATGTCCCATAACCAATGTAACCCTAGGATATACCTAGCTATGGAACTTGCCCTAAGTTAACAGAGCCTTGTGTGAATAGGTTAACTTGTAAACGAATAATCAA
>CAYWRR010000119.1:0-2709 GCA_964460425.1 uncultured Nitrososphaera sp. | reverse complement strand
CTATATGCTAATGAACTTATGCTATGTATATTATTCTACGATTATTCCTTAGCATTATAATTTGTCACCCCTTCCTTCTCTTAGTTCTGAAATAAGTTCTTGGATTTCCTCGCGGAGAGATGATGGTAGCTAGTCTTTTCTTCAAGTTCTTGAAGTATTTCAAGCCCCTTATAAATGACTTATTGCTCCCTTATGATCTTCAATAAATAATGTTCCTTTTTTTTATAACTATAAAGCCTAAGTTGAACTGACGCCTCTTTCTCTTTGGGAAGCATTTTCCAAGATCTTCAAAAAACATGCTGATTGATACAGATATTAGAAAAAGAGAGACAGAATAAATATGATGATTTTCTAAAAGGATCACTTTATTAAAAAATCTAAAATGATTCTATTATGTGAATATATAATAATGGAACGCACCACATATAGACCATATACTCCTTCTGTTTCCTGTAGTACTGAGTGAATATGAATTCTCTAATCTTCATATCAAGTCTATTGGCATCTGCTATACTGCTGACCATGGTAGCGATAATATCCACAGTACAACAGCAAGCATTTGCCACAACCACTAACGATGCTAATGTTTGTATGACACCTGCACAGACAACTCCAGTTGCACTATTTGAAGTGGAGGACACTATGAGTGATGCTGCTATACTCGTGGAGGAAGGCAAAACTACAGAATTAGCCGATGAAATTCTAGCTTCCGCCCTAGCAGGTCTGGATCGTGGTTGCGAAACAATATGTAAAGGTTGTGATAATACTGGCGACCCTAAGCTATGTAGGCTCTGTGAGCGGTGCAAAGAATGGACTGACGAAGTCACTGCTAGTTCTCCAAGTAACCCGTGACAAAGATAATAATAACTTCCGTTATTTTTCAGTCCGACTTATCCAAAGCATTGTGGAATGGCTTTCATTCCTAATTTTGCATTGCAAGTGGAATTCTAAAAGAGGGATCGTTCTACCCATACTGTTGGTAAATCATCACCATCATCGCTATTATTGCAGCTACCACCACCATCCCAATAATCCTTACCTGAGATGAAGTCTCTGATAATTAGGGCTACAATAAATAATAGTTAGTACTGAAGAGGGAGAGAGAGTATGAGCTACTGCTCTAGATATTAAGAAGATTCATATTAACAGCAACAATAACAAAAACATAGGTCGACTGAGAAAAGATAACATTATTTGTGACAGTCCAATAAAAAATGGAGGCGAGGAACTTACTACTATTATTATCATCCTAATCTAAAAGTTGTCACAATCTGCTATTTTGATGTTTCCTCCTTCAGCTGAGTTCAAGTCAATTATTATAGTATCCATTACAGGACCGCAAGAAAAGAAGTCTGTGCCTTCTTTACCAATTACATATCATCATTACCGTCTCCAAAGAGTTTGTCATCCTCTTCACTTCCTACTAATTTGTCCTCTAGACCATCCCACCTTCCTGAAGTTCGACATGAGCATCTCCACCTCTTAGTTCGTCATTCCCTGAATGACCGTCAGCTACACCACCACAATCAGCGAATTGGATGAAATCATTTCCAGAAGCAGATCTCGTTAGAACTGAGGGGTAGAGAATTCTGTCATTTCCTGAATTGCCAAATGCACTACGTATAGCATATTCACTTGCCCCGTCAATTTCATGATTCCCGGGACCGCCCCATAGATGGAATTCCAGATCACAGCCTGGGGAAGCCTTACCCTCAATTTGAATTTGCGAGGCCTAATCTCTATATCATGATATTCGAGAAAGTTTCTGGCAGTTATGACAAAGTGTCTTATAGTGTTTGGATTCCTTATGTTTCGCTCTTGCAGAAGGTATACAACAAATCCAGACAAGAGATCATAAGGGTCAATCTTCGTGTTGTTGTTCCTCTTTAGATCCTCCACAACATAATCAAGTGTTATTAGCCCTTGGTTTTGTTGCTGTTGTTGTTGCTCTCTAGATACTACTACTAGGTATTTTTCAAACTTAGATAATCTGTATTGATATTCTACAGCAGTCCTTTCGTTTGCCTGCCGAACAGTGTTGATATACTTCGCAATACAAAGGCTTCTATTCTTTTTGTCACTTATGGTCATGGTAGCTGTCGTAGTTGTCGTCTCCTTTTTGCCTCTTTTTATCTATACAAGGCTTAGCTTTAAGCATTTGGTTGATCAAGTATTAATCTGATTCAACATGTGGACTGATTATTCTTTTTGCCATATCCAGTTAATTCTTCGCTTATCTTCCAAAGTTTAGCTGCAGCATCATGGTCATTCGCAAGCTCCGAAGGGCTGACTGGCTTTCTATTCACAAAATATTTTCCGCTTATATTATCTACCTCAGATGATGAAGCTAAATATATTGCAGTATCCGCACCTTTCTTTGGGCTAACCAAGAACGGGTTTATAATTGCCCAAATTAGTCTATAATACCAAGGACTACTTTGTACAAGATTTGTTCTAACTCCTCCAGGATGGAAACAGTTTGATGTAATGCCACTTCCCCTTGACCTTCTTGCTAATTCCTTTGTAAACAATATATTCGCTAATTTTGATTGCCTATAAGCCTGTACACCATTATAGTGCCCCCCTTCGAATTGCAAGTTATCGAAATTAATTTGTGCTCCTCTATGAGCCACTGAGCTTGTAGTTATGATTCTAGAGGGGCTACTTGCCTTTATTCTTTCAAAAAGAAGGTTAGTTAAGAGAAATGGG
>CAYWRR010000118.1:0-6999 GCA_964460425.1 uncultured Nitrososphaera sp. | reverse complement strand
ATGAATATGCCACGATTTAACAAGTTCTTATCTCTGGATGGTGGTTAACAGAGCCACCTTCAGAGAATCATGTATAAAAGTAAAGATCCTTGCGGCTTCCCATGACGCCTGATATGCAAGGTGCATAGATTACAAGGTCCTCCACATGCCTCACTTTGCCATTTGTTATCCTTGCGAGTGCCCTCTTATATGACAGATTCACGCTATGCCTGCTCGACTGGAGCTGGTACACTAGCCGGCTTGTAAGGTACTTACCGGTTCTGTCCATATCCAAGAGCAGGATTATCTTTCTGCCTATACTATCATGGCTGTCTACAAAGTCTGCAATACCCTTAAAATGATGGAATACTGCAAGGTTGCCAGTGAAACCTACCCTAGAGAGCGCCTCGGCATCCCGTCTACCCTCGACAACGATGACTGAACCTTTCTCCGATTCTTCATTGAGCATGCATATAAAACTGCGCAGCCGTTCAACGGTCTCATAGTCATCGATTCTATCTTGATAGCCCACAGCCCACTAATCTGTAGCGCCTGTCAGATTTAATATTTTTCCTCATGGCATAAATACAAATAAGTATGCACGCTAGGTGTTGCCTAAAATACTTTCAGTACAGAATATTCAGTGTGAGACGCTTGGTTTACTTGAGCAGATGTTCGTGGATGATGGCTATCAGGTTGAAAAGGTGAATGTACATAATGACCGCGTGCCTACTAGCCCATCAGGATATGATACCATAGCAATCCTCGGAGGCCCAATGTCAGTCTATGACCATTTACCGTACTTGCAAAAAGAGCAAGAGCTTATCAGGAATGCAATGAAGAATGACACGCCAATATTGGGCATATGCCTAGGTTCGCAACTCATTGCTCAGGCTGCAGGAGGGCTCGTCTATAAGGGCAAGAAGAAAGAGATAGGATGGTGCAATGTGTACCTGACACCGGCTAGCAGTAATGACATCTTTAGAGGCTTCACGGATAAGACGATCAGGATATTCCAGTGGCACGGCGATACATATGACCCGCCAGCAAACGCGAAGATCCTTGCATATTCCGATCTATACCCGCAGGCCTTTAGGATCGGATCTGCAGTTGGCATCCAGTTTCACTTTGAAGTAGATGAACTCCTCATACAAACATGGATGAAGGAGTACAGTGCTGAGTTGATCGCTCAAAAGATCAAGCCGGAGAGGTTACTGCCGGCACCTTGTAAGTTGGAAGAGCTAGCGGCTCAGTGCAGATACATATACAATAATTTTTCAAGGGTTTTGCATAAATGAATAAAATAATACATTTCACACATTAGGTAACTATATAAAAGCTAAACAGGTTTTTCCATCAATAGAAATGACCAATGAGAAGGTTCAGAAGCTCTTTGATGACATTTATTCAAACAAGGAAAAAATAATCACTGAAGAGCTCGCCAAACAAGTATTGAGCGAGTATGGCGTCATGGTACCGAAATACGCGCTGGTCAAGAGCGCTGAGGCGGCGGAAACAGAAGCAAGGAAAGTAGGCTTTCCTCTCGTCGCGAAGATTGTTTCGCCGGAGATCTTGCACAAGACGGATGTTCGAGGTGTTAAGGTTGGCCTTCAGAACCAGGCTGATGTAAAGGATACATTTAACGAGATGTATGGCAGGCTGAGCAAGCAGTACGCTGTAAAAGGCGTGCTGCTCGAGAAGATGGCTGAAGCTGGTGGGGTAGAGCTCATTGTTGGTCTGCAGAACGACCCACAGTTTGGCCCCGTCATCATGACAGGCATAGGTGGCATATACACCGAAGTCTTCAAAGATGTTTCATTCAGAGTTTTGCCAATAACAAAGGAAGATGCGATCAGCATGATAGATGACCTAAAGGGCAATAAGATACTCAAGGGTTTCCGGGGGATACCGCCTGTCAACTTGAATATGCTTGCTGAGTCACTAGTCAATATAGGCAAATTTGGGACGGAGATGGCTACATATTATGAAAGCATAGACTTTAACCCCATCATATTTTATGAAAATGAATATGTCGTAGTTGATGCCAAGATCCTACTACGGGAAAAGCCAGACCTAGAAGTCATTTCAAAGGCCCAGCCGGAATCCAAATATCTGGATTCGTTCTTCAACGCCAAGTCGGTAGCGCTGATCGGTGCTTCACCTGAACCTGGCAAGGTGGGAAACTCTGTTTTGGAAAGCTTGGCAAAGCACGAGTACATGGGCAAGGTCTATCCGGTGAATGCAAAAGGCTATTCTGAGATTATGGGCCTCAAGGCGTATAAGAGCCTTGACGAGATCCCCGACAGGGTAGATGTAATAGTCGTTACGGTCGATTTGAAGTTTGTGCCTGATCTGCTGAGGTCAGCGGCCAATAAAGGCGTCCATAACTTTGTGATTATTTCCGGCGGGGGCAAAGAACTTGGAGGGGAGCGCGCTACGATTGAGGGCCAGATCCGAGAGCTGTCAAAGCAGCTTCAGATCAGGATCATCGGTCCTAATTGCATAGGCATGTTCAATGGAGAGAACCGCCTTGATTGTGCGTTCCAAGGCCATGCAAGAATGATACGTCCCAGAAAGGGCGATGTTGCCTTCCTGTCTCAGAGTGGGACCGTAGGCATCGCCTTCATGGAGAGCTCCGACAAATTTGGCATGAGCAAGATGATATCATACGGCAATAGATCGGATGTGGACGAGGCCGACATGATCTGGTACCTCTCTGAAGACCCACAGACACGAGTCATTGGACTCTACGTTGAAGGCTTGGGTGACGGCAGGAAGTTCATGAATACTGCAAAGAGAGTAATCAAGGAGCGGGGCAAACCCGTGGTTGTATTCAAAAATGGAAGATCTGCAAGAGGGGCCAAGCAGGCCGCTTCTCACACCGGGTCACTTGGCGGCTCTTATGCAGTAGTGAAGGGCGCACTTGATCAGGCTGGTATCATATCAGTCGATAGCTATGAAGAGCTGACTGCGGCACTCAAGTCACTTACGTGGCAGCCGGTGCCAAATGGAGGCAGAGTAGCAATGGTGACAAATGGCGCAGGCCCAATAATTGCTGCAATTGACCACTTTGAAAGGCTTGGTCTGCAAGTAGCAGAATTGAGTGAAGAGACTATAAAAATACTCAAGGATCACTATCCATCAACATACGTCATAGGTAACCCTTGCGACATCACGGGATCTGCAAATGCTGACGACTATCAGTTTGCAATACAGTCATTCATGGACGATCCCAATATTGACATCATCATGCCTTGGTTTGTCTTCCAAGATGATCCGCTTGAAGAATCGATTGTAAATGTTCTCGCATCCTTTCAGAAACAAAAGAAAAAACCAATACTCGTAGGCGCCATGGGAGGACCGTTTACGGAAAAGATCTCAGAGCAGATGGAGGATACTAATGTTCCAGTCTACCACTCAGTCATTGAATGGGTGACTGCAGCTGGCGCTCTTGCCAAGTGGAGAAGGGTAAGAGGCCAGACAAAGTAATCTGCCATTTTTTTGATTTGTAAGATATTGCTACTTAATGGTTAAGTGGAAACTTTTAAGGCTAATTCTTTGGCTAACGTCTATTCTTTTTTGTATTGAATATGCACATAATAGCATACGCGGAGCTTCTGATTTGTATTGCTATACATGCAGGAGTTGGCCCGGGAAATTAGATTCAACATACGTTCAAAAAATTTTGGTCTACAATTATTTTAAGAAAAATTTCATACTGTATGTTGTGTGATGGATGTGGACATTCACGACGTTGAAAATGGCTAGTATTCATCCTAGACCCAAATCACTGTAATCCCCTAATGCAGGTGGATCATTGACTCATATTCTAATCCATCTGAATAAAGTACATAGCATGAAAATATCTATCTTGCTATGTGTAATGATGGCATTAAGGGTGATAATTGAATAATATTGAAAGGCATAAAGTATGTGGATCCTTGAAATAATTTATGTCAAGGATCAAACACGGCAAAATTATGGTTGTCAGAAGCATCTGCAGCATTCACATCATTAGCTTACTGCAGTAATGATGATTTAAATTAGACGCAACTGTATCATCACAGTTGCAGAAGTCCGCAGTTGAGACAACGAAGGCATTTGGTGTTCTGTTCATAGCAGTGTCGATAGCAGTCGTAGTTGCTTCTTTTCTTAGCGAAATTGCTAATATCATAACTAGCTTTCCACTTTATTACTATGCAATAATTTGGCTTGTCAGTTTTGGCGCAGTATTTGGGGCAAGCTCAGCGAGCTTACGCAAAGCGATACCTGCAATCATCGGCAGGATTAAGACAAGCACTGAGTGGTCTACAGGCGCAAAGGCACTCAATGGAATTTGCTGGGTAGGGCCCTTTGCTGCAATAGCTGCTTTTCCTTCATTATACCAGTACCTTATTCTAGCTGGCATAGGTCTTGGCAACTTATCGACGTATCTAATGATCAAGAAGTATAGTGGCGCTGATAACCGCGAGCAACTAATAGTCGCTATGATTTCTCTTGCCTCAGTACCAGTGACTATCATAATCGACAGCATGCTTTTTGCGACACGACAAGACATTGCAGTAATGCTGTCAAGAATCCTCATAGGAATAGCCTATGCGGCTGGAGGTATGTTTGCATTATTAAGAAAAGCGGGCCCGGTGGGCTTCGATCCCACGACTTCCGGCTCTCTCCAATAGAGTTTAGAAGGCAGGCGCTCTATCCATGCTGAGCTACGGGCCCCTCCTCCGCCTAGTCCCTCTTGTTAATTTAATGATTGCGGGTTACCAAGATGTTTATGTTCGTATCAGCCAGTTTGAGAAAGCCTTTTTATTGGTAGATTCTTTGAGCAAGAATTGATTGATCTATTCTTTTCTTATCGATATCTCAAGACAGACACCACAGTAGAATCTCTTGTACCACGTACAGCTTGGCTTTATCAGGAAACATAGTAGTAGAAGTAGCTTAAAATCTGATATAAGATCCACATTAAAGCTACACTTATAGTGTAAATTCTACACCAAGAAACTATAATAGCCAGTTGACGAATTCTAGATATTGGGTGAAAGATAATGGTTAAAAATGATAGTTCTGATAACACACAAGAATTTATGCAAGAACAAGTCAACAAAGTATTTGAATTTTGGAGCAGTAATTTGAAACTGCCTACAGTTGGTCCTATGTACGCCTTTTCAAAGGATTTTAGTTCATTCGCTAACGATCTTGTCACCCTCGGCAATGTCATGAGTGAACTCAAAAGCAATATGGACAGTTACTGGTCGATTGTGAGTGCAGCCTCCACAAGAGCAATGAGAAACACATTAGAGCAAGCTCCAAAACAGCTGGCAACAAAAGAAGATTTTGAGAATTACCGACGCGCCGCCATTGAAGCTTTCGAAGGCACTTTCACTGATCTCTTTGTATCCTCGGAATTTTCTGAGGTCTATGGCAAGCTATTTGGCAGTCAGCTGAATGTATCAAGGGCTATGCAGAGCATAGTAGAGAAGAACTTCAAGATGCTCAACCTTCCAACAAGAAGCGAGATTGACGATATATTGAAAGATATTGTGGAACTGAAGAGAACCGTGCGCGATATGAAGAGGAGCATTGAGGCTAGGAATGACCAAGCAAGAATTTCAACCTGACCAGAAGAAGGAGCAAGAAAATGTCCAACCGCCGCAAAGGGAGTCAGAGGAGCTGATAAGAAAAGAGCCTACACTTGCTGAGGAAATCCTGGAAGCGTATCGCAAGCTGGAAAAGGCAAGGAATATCCTTTACACTGCTGGCAACGTTGGAGTTGGCGAGACTCCCAACGAAGTCCTTGTTGAAAAAAGAGCCTACAGACTGTTGCACTATCAACAGATGGTCAGCAAGACCGCGAGGACTCCGATACTTGTTGTATATGCGCTCATCAACAGGTCGTATGTGCTTGATCTCCAGTCTGACAAGAGCTGGATTCGCAGCCTGCTAAGTCAGGGTTTTGACGTCTATCTTATTGACTGGAAAGCACCTACTGCTGCAGACAAGTACGTTTCTTTTGACGACTATGTCGATTGCTACATTGATGAATGTGTTGAGGCTGTACTCAAAAAGAATAAGGTAGAAAAGCTTACGCTCCACGGCTACTGTATGGGTGGAACCATGTCGACGATGTATACTGCATTGCATCATGATAAGGTAAGGAATCTTGCAGTAATCGCACCTGTTATAGATGGTCAAAAGGATTTGACAGTTATTGGAAACCTTGCAAAGAACATGGATGTCGACAAGATGCTGCAGGTAGTCGGAAATCTGCAATCTGAGCAATTGTATGCATTCTATTTGACACTGAAGCCATTCAAGCAGGGTATCAACAAATACTTGAATCTTCTTCAGAACATTGATAATGAGCAGTTTGTAGGCAATTTTTTGCGCCTTGAAAAATGGTTGTATGATACACCTCCAATAGCAGGGGAAACATTCAGGCAGTGGATATCAGATATTTATCAGAAGAACCTGTTGGTGAAGAATGAAATGAAGCTAAGTGACAAGATAGTGGACCTGTCAACGATCAAGGTTCCACTGCTCAATATTATCGCTGACGAAGATCATCTTGTGTCGCCGCAATGCAGCTTTCCTCTTAATGATGTAGTGTCAAGCACCGATAAGCGCCTCATGAGGTTTCACACTGGGCATGTGGGACTAATTGCTAGCCTTTACTCTCAGAATAACGTACTGCCGAAAGTGGGGCAATGGCTTATGGCTAGGTCGCAGTAGAATTTCTAATGTTCGTATAAATGCTTTCAATGTAATTTATCTAATTGAGAGGGTTTGTGCAAGCTATTACAAATGATAACTCCACCTTAGTTGTCCAAACTAGTGTGGCCGTATACAACAAGGACAATATAGCGCCAATAGGAAAGCAAGTATAAAATCAGATGTAGAGACAGAAAGGTGTCTAAATGATAGAAGCCAGAGGGGTAATAATAATATAATTTATACACTGATCAATATTGGGGACATTTCACAAAAATTTGTGCTCAATATCACTAGCGAGCACCC
>CAYWRR010000117.1:1276-7016 GCA_964460425.1 uncultured Nitrososphaera sp. | reverse complement strand
TATTTATGATTCTCCTCTACACTTGCTCTTCTACCATTTAGACGGATTGGTAACCAGCAATTTTTGAGCGTCAGATTGCCTGCTTTCATCAAAATTCTTTAGCCACTAGGAGTCCATAGTTAGTGTATGATGCTTTGTTGAATCAAAACATGGCAATAATCAAAATTTTGACCAAAAAACTTGTGAATTCATGTTGGAGATAAGGCTCGTACAAATGGCAAAATTGTAAATATTACAAAGTCTTTGACCTAGCACATCCAGCATGGTTTTTATTGCGGAATATTGTTTCGTGATTTTGGTTTGTCTGCATCCGAGTATAAACATATCCTCAGAATCGCTGGAAAGGACATTGAGGGCGGCAAGAAATTGATAGTTGCCCTTAGTGAAATTAGAGGTGTAGGTTATAATTTTGCTCAAGTGTTGATTCAGTCGCTCAACATCAACCCTAACATGCGTGTTGGTTTTTTGACTGAAAACGACATCCGCGAGATCGAGCAGACGATCTCCAACCCTGCTACTGCAAGAATCCCACAATGGTACCTCAATCGGAGGAAGAACATAGATGATGGTTCGAATAACCACATGATTACTTCGGATCTCGATTTTGCTACTTCAAATGATATTGAGCGCGAAAAGCTAGTAATGAGCTGGCGTGGATATAGGCACATGTTTGGTCTAAGGGTAAGGGGCCAGTGTACCAGAACCACTGGCAGAAGAGGTGGAGCAGTGGGGGTCAAGAAGGTCAAGGCGATGCCTGGAGCAGCTCCAGCTGCACCATCAGCAGCAACAGTAACTGCTCCTGCAGGTGGCGGTGGTACAACCAGTCCAGCTCCACCATCAAATGAGCCAGACAAGAAATAGAGACGGTGGTGCTAGATGGGAGATCCTCGTAAGGCAAAGAAAACCTTTCATAGGCCCAGAATGATCTGGACCACAGACCAGCTGAATGCCGAGCTTTATATCATGGGCTCTTATGGACTTAGGAATAAGCGCGAGCTTTGGAAGGCTGAGACAGAGGTGGCAAGGATCAGGAACCAAGCCAGAGCTCTTTTGGCACTTTCAGCCGAACTGAGGGCAGAAAAGGAAAAGAAATTGCTGAACTTTTTGAATAGGCTTGGTCTAGCAACAGAGGGCGCGACACTTGACGACATATTGAACCTAAAGATTGAAGACCTGCTAGAGCGGCGTCTTCAGACAATAATCATGAAAAAGATCGGTACTACTTCACCCTACCAAGCAAGGCAGATAGTGAGCCATGGCCATGTCTCTATAGGCAACCGCAAAGTGAACATACCAGGTTACATAGTGAAGGCTGAAGAGGAACACCAGATAATGATCCATATCGAACTCCCCGGCGCTGCTGCAGTGCAGCCGGCGTCAGCATCATAGACTGCCCACAATATGTATTGTCATAATGATAAACCGTACTCAATCTCATGTTTACTACACAATGTCCGATGCGTATGAGATAAATTCAATGGGACACAGTTCCCGGCATGGGAGATGTATCTGCATCACCACTTTTGCGCCTAGATACCTTACCTAAAAGAATAGAAACATACTACCCGACAGTTGAAGTCATTCTTTTTCCGAATATAGGCATATTTGATGACATTTGTAGGGCATATTCAAAAACAGACTAACCGCGCAATAGGTGGTAAAAAGTCTGTAACTTTAGAGCATCGACAGATATCTGTAAAGAAAGACAAGAATGATAGACGGATCTAGGCAAATTTTTTTCCATATTTCATCAAACCAGAAATGCCAGTGCCAGCTGGAAAAGGACAGTTTGGCACTCTATGATTCAATCAGTAGCGGAAGAAGCCACATGTAGTCTTGGACAAGGTCACCAAGAATATAGCAAAAGCATTACAAACAGAGTCTTAAAGCCAAAAGCACTTTGAGGATATCATGTGACATGTGGTAAAGTTGACAAAACTTACTATTACAAGAAATAAATATTGAAGCATTTCAAAACTGAATATCAAGTAAAAAAGAAAAATAGAGATATAGGTGATTTCTTATTGTGGATGCTCACCTGCTGATGTCCTGACGCTGCTGCTTGAGTACGATCCGATTGGGACATCGGGGAAGCTATCGGTCATCCTTTGCTCTGCCACTGCGCCTGCCTCTGCAAGTATCCTGTCCACTTCTTCACCACTTGCGTCGAAGGCGAATGAGGTATGACCCAGAGATCCTGCGCTCATCATGATATCGCTGAACACGCCATTGATTTCTCCAAGTTCTCTGTCTACTTCTGGCATTACTCCTCCGATTCCTGTCCTCACTTTTGTCAGTGCGCCCATCGCAGGACCAATTGCTACCATAACATCTCCAAGATCGATGGTGGATTCCAATCTGAGCTGTATCTGTTCCAACGCGATCTTGATCTGTGAGATCATCTTGGTTGTCTTTCTTACTTGGGCGATCTCGTTTGAGATCATTTTGCCCTGCTGAATGTCATGTTTCTGAAGAGAATAAACAGTTTGGTTGAAGAGAGATCTTTCTTTACCTCGTAGTTTCTCCAGAATCGTATCTATCTTTTGGTTCTGTGCCTGAATCTTCTTCTTGGCAAGCTCGATTCTAGGTTTAAGTGGTTGTGTTTGGCCGATATTCTGCTTTATCATCTCAGACATTGTTGGTTTATTGTCCTTTATCCAGTTGCTGCTGAAGCTTGTCATAGCAACTAGCAAGCGATAATAGCGTTAAATAGAAACGTCATAATTGAATAACCATATGGTTATATTTTGTAGACATAGCTGCCTACGCAACTGGGTTGGAAAAGCTATTAAATGTAATGATGTATGCTAGACTAGCATTATGGGAAGGACAAAGGTGACAAAGAGCGAGGATAGCTCTCAGGAAGAGGGACTTCCCAAATGGGCAGAGGATGAGATAAGATCTGCCCAGTTTGGCCAGCCCGAAGTAATAACAAGGACCGGCTACTTCCTTGACATTTACGAAAGTGATTACAAGGTCGACATCCAAGTCTACGAGCAGATGCCTGATGGCAGAACAATCATTGAGGGTCTAGATGTGCCCAAACCAATGAAGATGTCAGATTTTATGAAGGGCTTTGTGTATGAGTACAAGATCAAAGTATTCATGGCTAGCTTGAGCGGCAAGGTAGTCGAGCTACTTAAGACGAGGTTTGGCCTTGACATGAACGCAATATATCGTTTTGAGTTGCAGGAGCTACAACTGATGGATGTGGAATCTGATCTACCTGCTGCGTCGTCATTATCTTCTACTAGAGAAGAAGATAATGACGACGCATAATACAGCGAAGGTGCTGGCACTATATATTGATCCCACTTAGTTCACTACCCACAATAGCATATGTACTTGAACCACACGCTACCCAATCTTGAATGAAGAGGACTATTGTTTCCAAGCAGGACGAGTTTTGCGTAGCAAGTGTCACTACTCTCTTTGGGTCAAGCACAAAGTCAGTCTAATTTTTTGGCATTTCACCACCTCCAAGCATTCAGAACTGAAAATTTTTCTCAACTACAATATGGCTTACTACGGTCAACAACTTCTGTTCACGTCCTAGTCTCAAGCGATTCAGAAGAGACACCAAGATAAGCCAAGCACTATGAATTGCACCTAAAGTCTGGTGCAGAACTTGCGACTTCGTATGTTGCAGGAGCTGACCCGCATTTACAATATAAATAAAATCACTTGCGGGCATAGAGCAAAGAAGGACTTACCTCGCTATGATAGTTTATCATCGTAATTGATTCAATTTCCTATATTGGAAGCTTATGATGCTTTTGAGAGATATATTGCAAACATATGCAAATTGCACTGTAGGCTTGTGGTGTACGTCAATTTTGTTTGCTAGATGAGATAATTTATTATCTTATCTTTTATATAATAATGAACAAAATTATACGAACCTTGCTTTGTAAATCCAAAGCAACATGTATTTTTCTAATGCCTTAGGAAGTCTTTGTGATAACTGTTACCTTGCAAGTAAACCTCACGTATTCTTTATGTCCAACCTTCCCTATTTTGTAGTGCTACTATCATCCTCAGGTTTTTTGTCTTGATTTCCTGTGATTGGCTGCCGGATGGCTGGAGCCGAAACCCTGTGTATAGTGATCTTCATAAGAGCGACCCAGGTAAGGACGAGTGGCACGTGGTAAGTGGCTATCCTCCACGCGATAATCACATTCAATTGTGAGTCTTTGATCAGGTCCTCAAGGTTTGGCATGCCACTCAGATTTGCAAGGTATGCCCAAATGCCAAGTTCGGCAAGCCCTGAGCCCCCTATCGTTATTGGCAGGTTTGCCACTGCAGTTGATGCTGACGTAGCCATTAATGACTCAAATAAGCCGATTCGGGGTTCGATTGCATTGGCAAGCACCATGAATGATATGCCCTGAAAGATAAACGCAACAACAGTTATTGCTATTCCAACCGCAAATGTGCCTATTGATTTTTTAGAGTTGAAAATTTCCCGACTCATATTACACAGGTCTGCAATAGCAGTGTTAGATGCATTGATCAGGTTTTCAGCCCTTTTTTTTGACAAGAACTTTTCTACTATCTTCTGAGAGAATAACGGTAGGCGAAGAGTTCGTTTGGCAGAAAAGAGGATAAGTCCCAACCAGACAGCCAAGGTCGGGATTGTTACCAGAATTACGACCAATCCAACAACACTTCCGCCTCGATAAATGGCCAGTGCGCCAGCGATAAATGCCAGCACCGAACCAACGAATACATCTGCAATTATCTCCATGGTAGTTACCCATGCGGCCTTGCCTGGCGGAACACCATTTCTTGACAGCCATGCCATCCTGACGAATTCTCCGCCTACATAAGATGGAGTGGTCTGGGTAACGAATTCGCCGGCCAGCCTAGCCGCTACAGTCTTGCCTGTAGATGCAACATCGTAACCAAGAAAATGTCTGATAAAATACTTGAATCGCAGAGCCTGTAGCAGCATTTTGATGATCGCCGCAGCCGCAGCGGCCAGAAAGGGTACAAGTCCTATAGCAAGAACATCCTGAGGTGAGACGTTAGTAGTAAGCATTAGGATAATAAACGGTACCACACTTGCAGGTATGGCAACAAATCGCCAGTTCAAATACTATAGATCTACCTTTGATAGAAGGCAGTACTATAATAAGGAATGTATAATCCTTAGCCTGTTCATGCACAATTTTTATGCAAACCCTATTTGGCAGGTCTATAAAGTAGATACATCGTGAGATGTGATGGATACATATACATACCTGATACATGATTAGGGACACAGCATACAATCATCAATCACTTTTTATTACAATGGAGCCTGTTGACTGCTATGTATGTCTCTCGACTAATAGACGATAGTTAGAATTGAGCCTACGATTAGGCGCTAAAGGTTATGAGATGCTGTGTTCTTAAGTATACTGTACATTGTTACACCTAGAGAAAAATAGAAAAGAAGAAAAGACAGGGATGTAGTATTCGTATCCCACTAGTAGAGCAATATCTGTTCTACTGCTACTCTCCCACTTCTAGTGCTTATGGTGCTACTGTTCCTCCTACACTACCAGGTGACTGGGGCTGCAGTGTCATTGTTACTACACCCTCACCTGTTGTTAATGTTCCATTCTCTAATGGAAATACTTGATCAGGAAATAGCGGTTCTCATCCGCCTCCTGTGTCATTAGTTGGTGGTGGCGGTGTTATTCCTGTGTCATTAGTTGGTGGTGGCGGTGTTATTCCTGTGTCATTAGTTGGTGGT
>CAYWRR010000117.1:0-1176 GCA_964460425.1 uncultured Nitrososphaera sp. | reverse complement strand
GTTATGGGTCCGGTGGTCCCATTCGTTGTGACATTGTTTATGATGTTAATCACTTGGTCAATGTCGGTTACCTGTGTATTCTGTATGGTGATAAACTGCTGGATTATGTTGTCTATCTCCTGCTGTTCTTGTGGAGTTAGGACGCGTGTCTCAGCTTCATTTAGGGCTGATGTGCAGATTACACCTACTGCAGCTGGGAGCCTGACATCCTCATTCTCATTTTCTACGACCATGAACCATACCATAAGGTCACCAGTTAAAGCTAATGCATAAGACTCTAATACTTCCAGTTCAGAGCCACCGAGAATCTCTTGTCCAGAGTCTGCAAACTCTCCAGGTAGACAGTATACAAAGTGTATGGATAACGAGTCAGGTTCCACCCAGACAGGATTTGACCATCTTGGCGTAAAGACAACTCCATTTACTTCTTTCTCTCCTTGCTCTAAGTTTCGAGTTGTGGCATCTATTACGTTTTGGAGCCGGTTTTGCTGCTGTAGCTCTTCTTGTGTTAATGGTATTTGTTGAGCCATTGCTGACGGCGCTGCAAACAAAATGCCTGCTGCCGTCAGCAACAGCATTAGTACTGACGCTTTTCCTGTTATTGATGATGATAGTTTATGAGATGTTGTCGTCATTTCTTTCTAAGTCCTCCTACTCTTCTTCCCCTAGGTTTGCTATTTTTGTTGTTACTGCTGTGTTACTATGGATATTCTTTCTCCCCTTGTTGTTGATATCATACATGATCTCTCACTGGCAAGCGCGAATACAATGGATAAAAGACTTCCTGCCCTTCTAGTTGAGCGCGAGAAAAAAGCAATCAGTTAGCATTCTCTTTACTATGACAGATTTGGATGGAAATTGAATGATAAATAAATAAAGAAAAAGGTAAAGAGATAAGCTTACAAATGTTCCTCATTTATAGGAACTATTAAAGTGCGATTCACAAAGTATGTGCTGTTAGAAGGTTAGTACACCCACTTTCAGCAATTTCTTAAATGCGACTTTAGGTATCAGGATTTACTTCTCACTAGTAGAAGATTTCTTTTCCTACTCTCCTTTTTCTTTTAAAAAGAACTTTTTGCAACTTACCATACTCTTATTCCCTTAGCAATTATTATCGTACTTAGAGCCTATCCCAATAATATCCTCCTATAGACAATCATGCAACAGGCTAGT
>CAYWRR010000116.1:0-7059 GCA_964460425.1 uncultured Nitrososphaera sp. | reverse complement strand
GGTTATTACTTGAGATCTTGTTCCATCTACGCATCCTC
Organism: uncultured Nitrososphaera sp.; assembly: GCA_964460425.1. Taxonomy (GTDB): domain Archaea; phylum Thermoproteota; class Nitrososphaeria; order Nitrososphaerales; family Nitrososphaeraceae; genus Nitrososphaera. Next base: position 7,021 of record CAYWRR010000116.1, on the reverse strand, counting down.
TGAACTTTGCTTCTCTGTTCAGCGCTTATGGCTACTCCATTCGCGTCTACGTTAGAGTATGAGATGAAAGTAGATAGTCCCATGTCATGAAAAGCAAGTGAAGAGGGCATACCTGTCCTACTCCTGCTTTCCATATCCTCGCCTGAGTAAGACCTCCATTCTGGCCCCATAGATTCAATATTGTCCTTAACTACCATGCCACACGAGGGACATATGGCTTCGCTTGTTTCAGAATCAAAAACAATCGAGGTATTATTGCATAAAGAGCAAGCCTCTACCGGTTCCGATGCAAGTTTGTAACTCATGTTGCAAATGGTACGAGCAGAATTAATTTAAATGCCATGTATACATTTTCAGAGAAACCATTACAATGTACTGCGTATCGCTACATAAAAGAATACTATAACACAGAAGCGCTCCATTTAAACACCTAATCTTCTTCGTAACTGACGTAGATGACCGTACTTGCAAAGGACGCCCGCTCATCTTCCATTACGCGATCATTTAGGTTTGAATCTGATGTGCTGAGTGTGCTTGACGAAGAAGCAAAGCGGATGGGAATATCGGTGAACGCTCTGGTAGGCATTATCTTGCGTAGATACGTCGAATTTACGCGCTACCTGTCGAAGATAGACATGGTTGTGATTAATCGTGAAGTTCTTACGTCTCTCATTGAGCTGCTAGGTGAAGAAGAGCTTTATAAGATTGGGGCAAAGCTGGGTCAAACAGTGCTAGCAGACACAATCATGTTTTGGAAAAAGGAAACCACCGAAAAGGCAGTTATGGAGTATATCGAAAAAATGATATGCGGCTACGGCAACCTTGGCACTTATGATGAAAGGAGGATGCCCGGAGGCCAGAAGGCTATGGTGGTACGGCACAGGCTTGGTAAGAATGGCTCACGCTTTCTTGAGGGTTATTTGCATGAGGGGATAAAGTACACATTAGGCGTAGATGCCATCTTCGAAATCACTGACTCATCAGTCAAATGTGAAATTCCTGCTAGAAGGTAGAAGCCTTCTACAGGACAAAAAGTTCATAATGACCTCTTCATCTAGATTGCCTAGATTATGTTTGCCATAGTACATATGAGCGATGTTGTTAGAATTCCTCCAAGTAGGCTCACCCACTCTCTAAATGATGCTGCTGTCCAGATTCTCAAAGAAAAATACGAAAGCATGATCAGTCCCGAAGTTGGATATGTGATTATGATAACAGATGCCAATCCAAGTTCTGTTGGCAAGCTGGTCGCTGGCGACGGTGCGACGTATCACAAAGTCACTTTTAAGGCCCTTGCATTCTATCCCAAGCTCCAAGAGATAATTGAAGGGGAAGTAGTTGAAATTACTGACTTTGGTGCGTTTGTAAGAATAGGACCTACTGACGCTCTTCTTCACCTCTCTCAGATTACTGACGATTACCTTAAAAGCGATGTCAAGCAGGGGGTCATCGTAGCAAATCAGACTGCTAGGTCGCTCAAGATCGGATCTAAGATTAGGGCAAGGATAACTGCAGTTAGCCTTGGCAAAGGAGCAGGGATGGGCAAGATAGGCATCACTTGCAGGCAGCCTTTTCTTGGTGCAGTAGAATGGGTTGCTGATGAGATTAAGAAGGCAAAGTCTGGCGGAGAACAACAACAATCATCTACTGCAAAGGAGAAAAAAAGTGGGGACAGGAAGTAATGGTAAAGGAGAAAGCATGTAGAAAGTGCAAAGTGATATCTACAGGAAAAGTGTGTCCCAACTGCAAGTCAACAGACCTGAGCGCAGACTGGTCAGGTATTATACTGGTTTTTGACGCTGGAAATTCGCAGGTTGCTAAGACGCTCGACATTATCACTCCTAACAAATATGCACTTAAGGTCACTTAGATGGACGATCTCCAAACATTTCTCAGTGTTAGAGAAATTCTTGCCAATTTTTTACAAGAAGATGTTGGTGCAGGCGATGTTACAAGTGATAACATAATTCCTCCAGACCTTGCAGCTAAGGCTGAAATCTTATGCAAGTCACGCTTTGCAATTGTATGTGGCCTTGAAGAAGCCTCCATGCTGTTTGATATTTGTGGCTGCAAGACCGAGATTCTTGTCAAGGATGGCTCAAAAGTAGAAAAGGGAACGGTTGTTATGAATGTGTCAGGCTATGCCAGAGCTATCCTCAAGGCAGAAAGGACAGTGCTTAATATCCTAATGAGGATGAGTGGTATAGCAACTGAGACTAGGCGCATGGTAGACCTTGCAAAAGGCGTCACGATACTGGCGACCCGAAAGACAGCACCAGGCTTACGTTATTTTGATAAAAAGGCAGTCATTTTAGGTGGCGGAGCCACCCATAGAATGCGGCTAGATGACATGGTGTTAATAAAGGATAATCATCTTGTTCTTGTACCTGATCTTGGAAAATGTATTAGGCTTGCCAAGAAAAATGTCAGCTCGTCGATAAAGGTTGAATGCGAAGCAAAGACCAAGGAAGAAGCATTAGCAGCGGTTGCAGCTGAAGCAGATGCCGTCATGCTGGACAATTTTACCCCAAAACAAGCTCAAGAGACAATAAGGCAGATAAGAAGAATGGGGTTCCGGGACAAGGTAAAAATAGAGCTTTCAGGCGGTATCAATCAAAAGAATATCAGACATTACTCGAGTACCAAACCTGACTTTATTTCGCTGGGCCACATTACCCACTCATCGAAGGCAATTGATTTCAGTCTAGAAATTATGGAATAGCTAACATTCGATCGATTGCAAGCCGCGCCTTCTCTGCTGTATACTCTGGCACCTTTACTTCATAGATATCCTCCATCAGTGAACTGTAAACCTTTTCTAAAGTGATCTTTTTCATATACTTGCACGATGCATCCGACTTGATAGGTATGAATTGCTTCTCCGGGTTCTCCTTCTGCATGCGATACAAGATCCCGGTTTCAGTAGCTACTAGGAATTGCTTTGTACCAGATGCCCTAGCGTGTTTCATCATGCCTTCAGTTGAAAGTATGTGAGCGTTCTTTGCCAAGTTGTTCCTTGATATGTCATATAACACTGAAGAAGTACAACTACATTCTGGATGAACTAGAAAGTCAGCATTTTTGAAGCTTGCAAACATCTTGTTAATATCCTCTGCCTTGATACCAGCATGAACATGGCATTCACCAGGCCAAATGTACATGTTCTTCCTCTTGGTCGTTTCTGCCACATATGAACCTAGAAACAGGTCAGGCAGAAACAATACTTCTTTGTCTTTAGGGATGCTATTTACTACGTTCACTGCATTTGAGGACGTGCAACAATAGTCAGACAAGGCCTTTATTTCCGCAGTTGTGTTGACATAGCTTACGACTAATGCATTGGAGTGCTCTGCCTTCCAAGCTTGCAACTCGCTAGCATTAATTGTGGAAGCAAGCGAACATCCAGCCTCAAGATCCGGTATCAGGACTTTTTTATCTGGACACAGAATCGAGGCTGTCTCAGCCATAAAGTGGACTCCACAAAATAAAATTATGTTTGAGTCGGTAGTGGCTGCCTTCTTTGATAAAGCAAGTGAGTCACCTATGAAGTCAGCTATATCTTGCACTTCTGGAAGCTGGTAATTGTGCGCCAGAACCAAGGCATTTCTTTGTTTCTTTAATTCAAGGACACGATGCTTGTAGTCTAGGTCTAACATTGTCATGTCTGCTAATAAACATGAGATATTAGAGAGCCTCTAAATTTAAAGTAGTATAATGGAGGACAACACTGCCTTCAAAGTTCAGTTTAAAGGCAATACTTGCCACAATCTCTACCAATACAGATTGTTTACGCCATAAGGTACTTGGCGTGATGAGATTGCTATACATACAAATATAAATACTGATACACCATGGTTCCATAACAGAGATAAATGCCAACACACGGATCGCTTACAAAAGCCGGGAAGGTAAGAGGTCAGACACCAAAGATTCAAGGCAGGCTGCGACTAAGGCCTATTGCTAGACTTCGTAACAAAGACAATTTTATCAAGCGATTTGAAAAGAAGAGGCTTCCAGGCCAAAAGAAGCCAGAACGGCGCGGGCGCAGAAGGTAAAAATCCTCTCTCCAATATCATATATCCTTGGTATCATAGATGCTAAAGAAAAATGTTGGGCTGATAGGTTGCGGTACTATTGGGACGCATCTAGCTTTGGCCATAGAATCCCGCATCATAGCTAATGCTTCGCTTGTCGGAGTATTTGATATTGTCGATAGCAATGCAAAGAGTCTGAAGTCAAAGCTGAAGATTAGCCCTGAAGTTTATCCTGATTTTGACAGCTTTATTGATTCCCCTGCTGATATCATAATAGAGGCCGCCTCTCAGGAAGCTGTGAGAAAGTTTGGCAAGCCTATAATTGAGGCTAGCAAAGACCTAATGATAATGAGTGTGGGTGCTCTCACAGATACAGGTCTTTTATTAGAATTGCTTGACCTAGCTGCTGTAAGGAAAGGCCATAGCAGGATCTATGTCCCAACTGGAGCAATAGCAGGCATAGACGCAATACGTAGCGTCAAGCACCTTCTAGATTCTATTACACTTACAACGACGAAAAGTCCAAAAGGGCTTGCTGGCGCCCCATTTTTTGCGACAAGAGAGGTGAACCTTGATACTATATCGAATGTCACAGAAATTTACGAAGGGCCAGCTGCAGAGGCTGTCAAGCTGTTCCCGGCAAACGTCAATGTTGCCGCGGTACTGAGTCTTGCCGGCATAGGTGCTGACAAAACCAAGGTTAGAGTGCTAGTAGATCCCCACGCCACTACTAACAAGCACGAAATTGTGGCAACCGGTAGATTTGGTGATATAAGAATAACTGTCAACAATGTAACAACTCCTGGAAACCCCAAGACGAGTTTTCTTGCTATCCTTTCAGCAATAGAATGCCTTCGTTCGATATGTGATGATGCCCTGAGAATAGGTTCATAGTAGTTATCCTCTTCTTAGTTTATATTGGGTTTAGAGTTGAGCAATCACAAACATGAGCTACGGAGTAAACGATAGCTTCGGTCCAAAGCCTGTGGAAACAGGTAAAGAATACGACGTACAGATCACTGAAATAAGCCGCAAAGGCGATGGGATTGCAAGAATACAAGGATTCGTTATCTTTGTAAAGGGAGGAAAAGTAGGTCAGAACGCGAAGGTCCGGATTAGCCAAATCGGACCAAGGTTCGCCACAGCAGAAATCATCGACGGCTCTACTGCTTCACCAAACGAACCAACAAGTTAAGTTACTGCGCTCTGACAAACGTACGCAGTGACACTTTTTTTCTTATCATTATGATTCTTCTAGTTCAACATTTATTTTTTCTACTCTTCGAACCTTCTTTATGCTTGCCTTTTGTAGTGTTATAATTAGTGCATGCAGAATGCGCAATACAAGATTTACCAGCCTATGGATCAAAGATTCATTTTGTTTCCGCCTCCTGTACTGACGGTACCTCCTCGCTACAAGAGCAGAATATTCTGACATACTATATCAGCTATTGTCCGCCTCCATGATATAATGGTTTAACCCGCCCAAAGAAATTTAGGTCATTTTGTCGAAAGGTTAACTGTAGATATATCTATGCACAGCAATATAATAGCTGTTGTGGCAATTTCCTTTGTGACAGTGGGGGCATTGTGGGGTATAGGCAATCTTATGAATCCCGAGCCAGACGTTGATCTACCTGTTGAGGATGTTCTTCTAATAGCACAGAGAAGCACATTTAACGACACCAACCCCGACGTCTATGTCGCCGTAAATGTTCCAACAAAGCTGGTTGTGCAAAACAATGACGCAGTAACCCATGACCTGAGGGTTGATGCATCCTCAAATGGCGGAATAACACCTATAAACACTGCCCCGCTGCGTGGCGGCCAAGACTTTCTTACAGCAATCGTGACATCAACACCCGGTACATATGAATATTACTGCTCCTATCATCCGCAGATGCGGGGATACATTATCAGTCAATAGTATATGTTAACAACCTACATTATATGCAAGTGCCTTTTAACATAGCTGCCGGACATATATATATGAGGAGAGAAGAGCGATTCCTTAACAACAACAAAAGAAAACTAGGACAGGAGCATCAGCCACACCTACAACCTAGAAAAACTTTGTAAGGTGTGGAGAAAAGACGGGGGTTAGCTGTTTTCAACCAATCAGATTCGATAAGCGATTTAGGGGCATAAACCGAGGCTGGAGCCCACTTGAGGAAATCACTAACTCTACAGAAGATATTGCAGTCACAACAATCTCCAGTTAAGAAACAGCAGCAACAACAACAACAACAACAACAACAGCAAGAGCTGCAAACACAACCAAAACAGGTTCTTCTTCTAGTCGACTTGATAAAAGAAGAGATAGCAGCAATTGAAGCGCACCCGTCACGACTCTTGGTCAGATTAGATGGCATAGAGCAAGAGCTGCAAAAGTAGTATCAATAAAGAAAGAGTAGAGGTATTTTTCTTCTTCTACTACTTCTTTGTTCCCCACCCCACTAACTAACTAAAGAAAATTCTCGCAATTACCTGTTGCTTTATCTCCTTCATCTGGGTTAAAGTCTGTGACTGTATCTTCTCCATTTCCACACTGGAATTTGTCTGCTCCCCCGCCTCCAGTTAATGTGTCATCTTCATGTCCACCATTTACCTTGTCATCTCCAGAGCCATCACCAGATCCAGTATCTCCAATATTGTCGTCATCGCCTCCTTTGCTATCTATCATATCATTTCCTAGAGTACCCTCTAGGGTATCATCTTCTGCGGTGCCTTCGAATTTTTCCACAAAAGCTGCTGTTGACTCGACATAAGACGAAGAAGACAGCATTGGCATTGTTTGCAACATTATTGCTTATGTTGCTATTCCTATCACCGCTATTACTATAGACAAAATGGTAGTTTTTGGTAACTTGATCTTTTGCATTATAATATTGCAAAATTCTCCTTCTGCTAAAATCTGTCTGTCTACTTCTGTGAAGTCATCTGAAAACCTTCCTCATCAATATCATCATGCATCCTAGCTGTAGAAA
>CAYWRR010000115.1:0-7085 GCA_964460425.1 uncultured Nitrososphaera sp. | reverse complement strand
ATGAAATTCGCGAACTGGTTCCCATACTATCAGGGAATACGTGCTGATTTTGGATACAGTACTGAAAAGGATCAGGAAGCTGCAAAAATTCTATCTGAAATGATAAAGAAGAAGGCACTTGATGCCAAGATTCTCCAGCGCAAGATCAAGGGCAAGAATGTCATTGTGATAGGGGCTGGCCCAAGCCTAGAGGATGAAAAAGTGCTAAAATACATTAAGAAAAATAAGAAATTTGTCAAGATAGCGGCAGATAGCGCTGCGCAGTTTTTGATTGAAAATAGGGTCCAGCCTGATATTGTAGTTACGGACCTTGATGGCAACTCCAAATTTCTTCAAAAGGCAGAAAAAAATGGTGCTATACTAGTAGTTCATGCACATGGAGACAATACAGACATACTCAAAAAGCTTATTCCAAAATTCAGAAAGCTGGTAGGGTCCACGCAGGTTGCCCCTGTTGAAAATGTCTATAACTTTGGAGGATTTACAGATGGAGACAGGAGTGTGTTTTTGGCAGAAGAGTTTGGTGCTAAGAAGATAGTGCTTGTAGGAATGGACTTTGGTAACAGCATAGGCAAATATTCAAAGGAAAAAATCAAAGACCCCGAGCTTAAGAAGCAAAAGATGCAGGCTGGCAAACGCCTACTTGAAATGCTAGCAAAACAATCTCGCTCGCAGCTTGTTGACACAGCCCCAAAACCCATCAAAGGATTTTCACCGCTTACCATCTAATAATAGTACTAATAACAATAAAGTCATCATCAATCACCATCATGAATTTTGGGCGCAGGCAGGTAAAAAGTATCGTCGGCATGGCTTTTGCTGTGCTAGGTGCAGTGGCATGGTTCTTCCAGTTATACATTCCTGCGGCTATGCTATGGGGTGCAGCAATGGTGATTGTGTTTAGTCTGAATAAGCGGAAAAAACAAGGGCAACGGCGATAAGACTATTATAGCTTTTATGCAGTAGAATGGCTTGCTAATGTCGTCAGGTTATTCTGAGGAAGACATCAGACGCGCTGCAGAGATACGCGAGTGGCTTATCAAGGAAATATCAGATAGGCAGGAAGAAGTCGAGCGATTACGCACGACACTTTCGATTATAGACAACCTGCTCAAGCAGGGTAGCTTTAAAGCTGCTGCAAGCCTTGGCTTTGCTGCCGCAGCTACCACTCCTACTCCAGCTGTACCCTCGACAACAACAGCAACGACAGCGCAGATCCAGCAGCAGACTAGCCAGACAGCAGCTCTACCGCAGCAGCAATCGCCTGCAGCAAAGAGGCAACAGCAGCAGCAGGCAGGAGCCGCCGCACCTACTTTGAGAGCAACTACTGATAATAGTGTTAGGGGTGGTGGTGGTAATGATGATAGCCGTAATATCAAGCCACTCAAGCGCGCCAAGGACGAATTTTTGCTTGCAAACGCAGAAATATCACAAGAAGCAGTTGTAATTGTTCCAGCCCCCGGCGTCAACCTCAACGCCAACACCCCTCCATTCAAGTCATTCTTTTTGAACAGGATCTTAGAGGGTATGAGGAACAAAGATGCCGAGAAGGTAAGTCAGGGAGCGCTCAGTGAATCAGACTCACTCAATTACAAGGTTGAAGAAGAATATGACGACAGTGGCGGTGGCAGCAGCGGCATAATCAAGCGAATTGTGATAAATAAGTACCGCGAGAAGGATCGCCTGCAAGAGATATTCAACACTTCTGCATGGGTGTTTACACGTATGCTAGAAAAGAGTGGCAGATAGAGCGAAAGATATTGGTAGAGAGAGATATATATAGAGATGTAGAAAAGATGGACAAATTAGTGGTCCTAGACTTTGGTTCTCAATATAGCCATCTGATTTGCCGGCGGATTCGTGAGGTAAATGTATACTGCGAATTATTACCATACAACACATCCGCCAAAGTGATCAAAGAGATTAATCCAAAGGGGATAATATTTTCTGGAGGCCCAGCAAGTGTTTATGCCCAGAATGCTCCAAAGCCAGATAAAGAAATTTTCAAGATGGGCAAGCCCCTACTTGGCATTTGTTATGGTCATCAGGTGCTAGTTGATAGTTTTGGCGGCAAGGTCAAGCGCACTAACAGCAGAGAGTACGGTAGGTCTGTGCTTATAATCGAAGGCGAAGGAGAAGACGGCCCATCAGACCTGTTCAAGGGTCTAGGTCCAGGCATCATGAACTGCTGGATGAGCCATGCTGATGCTGCAGAAAAATTGCCTGAGGGCTTTAAGGTACTGGCACGTACTGAGAATTCATTCTCAGCTGCTATTGGCAACCCTGACAAGAAATTCTACGGGATTCAATTCCATCCAGAAGTTGTTCACACCGAAAAGGGCACTCAAATATTGAAGAACTTTGCACAGACGATAAGCGGAGCGAAGCCCGAATGGGATATTGAGAGCTTTATTGGGTCTACAATCAATGACATTCGTAAGCAGGTAGGTAAAGAGAAGGTTCTTGCTGCAGTGAGTGGAGGAATTGACTCGACTACGGTTGCGGCATTGATGCACAAAGCTATTGGCGACCAACTGAACTGCGTTTTCATCAACCATGGTCTCCTGCGCCAAGACGAGGAGAGGAATGTGGTCAGGCTGTTCAAGGATCACCTTGGCATAAATGTCATCTATGTCGACGCAGAGAAGCAGTTCCTTAGCAAATTAAAAGGCGTAAGTGACCCAGAGGAAAAGCGTAAAATAATAGGTGAAGAGTTCGCCAATGTTTTTGCTGCTGTTGTGAAAAAGGAGAAGGATGATGCGGGATTGTTTCAATGGCTTGCTCAGGGTACATTATATCCAGATGTAATTGAGAGCGGTGTATCAAAGGGGCCTGCAGCGGTGATTAAAACTCATCATAACGTAGGTGGGCTCCCCAAGTGGCTCAATCTCAAGGTAATCGAGCCATTGCGCTACTTGTATAAAGATGAAGTGAGAAAGGCGGCAAAGCTGCTTGGAGTTCCTGATGAACTGCTAAAGAGGCACCCCTTCCCAGGACCGGGATTAGCTGTCAGGATAATTGGTGAAGTGACTCCTGAGAAGATCAGGATATGCAAGCATGCAAGCAAGATAGTAGAAGATGAGTTAAAATCGACTGCTGCTTTTGCTCCCACATATTCTGTTGCTTCTCCAGCGGTGGCGACTGTTGCTGCTAACGATGATGCTGCTGACTGGTACGACAAGGTGTGGCAGGCATATGCTGCAGTTGGCGACGACAGAGCTGTTGGTGTGCTAGGAGATGAGCGTGTTTATGGCCATATTGTGATCATAAGGATTGTTGAGTCTGTCGATGCGATGACTGCAGACTGGTCACGCTTGCCCTATGAATTGATTGAAAAGATCAGCAACAGGATAACGAATGAAGTTGAAGGCGTGACTTGGGTTACATATGCAGTATCAAGTAAGCCACCGGCTACAATAGAGCCACAGTAAAATATATGGTTATTTCTGCTTTGGGCTGGAAAACGTAGGAGTTTATTAGATATTATGGCGTCATGCTAAGGACGATGGAATCAAGGTATGTTTTTCTCTTTCATACCTAAAGCTGAACTTGTGTTCATATCTTTTTTACTTTGAAGCATGCAGATCCTTGAGACCATTACACCGATTGTAAAGATGACTACATATAATCTAACAAACTACAAAGCTGCTTTTATTTTTTCTACAATCGGCATGTTTTTTACTGAACATTAGCAGTCTCAAGCATCTTTACATATGTGTAAGAGTCGAAATGCTTATTGGTAGTATATTTATACAGGTGTTCTGAGGCATTGCCATAACAGTGCAACTGCATTCTATAAAAAATCTGCAGCAAAGAAAAAATACCTTCTTGCTTGGGCTTGCTATAGTCTTTTTAGCATTATTCATTTACTCAAGCATTATTCGACCTCTTTTAGAACCGTTACTTTCGGAATTACCACGAATTCCTGGCGGAGTAGGAGTCAAGACTCTCTTTATGATGTTATTTAGCATATTTCATGCAGCCTATGTGCTTGGATGGAGGCATACGCTACTGTTCTTCGGGATAACAGTCGCTGTCTCGTGGAGCTACGAGCATGTTGGTGTAGAGACTGGGCTAATTTATGGATCCTATCACTATACTGATGCTTTAGGTCTAAAGCTTGGACATGTTCCAATCATAATTCCAATCGCTTGGTTCATGATGATATACCCAAGTTACATCATCGCTAACCTTATCGGAAGTGGCCGACAGATGATGGTGAGGGAGAGGAACAATAATAACCGGATTACTCTAGTGCAAATTCTATGGCTATCATTTTTGAGTGCTGTTATAATGACAACGTGGGATTTAGTGGTTGATCCTTACCTTTCAGGCTCAACAGGAAGAGCTTGGATATGGGAAGAGGGCGGCCAATACTTTGGAGTTCCTTTGCATAACTTTGGCGGTTGGTTATTAACTACATTTACAATCTATTTTATCTTTCAGTTATTGTATGAACGTAAATTCCAACTTAGTCGTAGCCGTAGTCCATTGGCTACCGCAATTATTCTTTTGCCATTGATAGGTTATGGGACAATGATGATAGCTAATATAATACCAGGTGAGCCACACGAGTTACGAATCATTGGGCCTATTGTTATGGGAATCCCTCTGGCAATAGCTTCCATTCGTCTGCTGATGGATAGCAATGTGGATACAACAGCTTTTGCCAAATAACCTAAGCGATAGCAGATCTTCATACGTGTCTTGGGTGCTATCTGTTATCTTGATGCAAAAAGTAGTAGGGATAATTGACTTTTGATAGTTTAGGATTTGCGAAAGTATTCATATTATTAGCGGCAGTTATCTATGCCATTTGATTGCTAAGTAGATGTAGTGAAAATTTTCATCTCAACAAATTATTTAACATGAATCATTGAGTTAGAAAAAATGATCTAGTCGATAAAGCGCACAAGTTCTGAGTTGACTTTTTTACACTTTTCGTAGTAGAAGCCATGGCCTGCCTTTTCTAGTGATACAAGTTGTGATCACTTAATACCTTCATTCATTTTCTTAGCCGAATCGAATAGACAGATACGATCCTCTGTTCCATGTAGAATCAGAGTAGGCACTCGAATGGCAGCCAAATCTTTACGCAGGTCTGCATCCTGCAGTTCTACTGCACAGTGAATAGTAGCATAAGCTGATGCAGCCAAACCAAGACTTAGATTCCACCCATTGAATTCTGCACTTAATTCCTCTGGGTGCTGAAAGAAAAGTTGACTGAAGTTCTTGAGCATAGATGGACGATCTGTATAAGCTTGTTGAATGAGACCATCTACTGCACTCTTATCTAGACCATGTGGAAAGTCTGGCTGTTTGGTAAAGCAAGGTGCACCCTCTCCTAGAAGAGCAAGTTTTTTATATATATGCGCCATTGTGCTGAGCCATATAATGAATAGAGATTGCTCCTCCCATTGAGAAACCAACTAGTGCGGTATTTCCTTATTGAGAGTATCAAGGACAACCTTCACATCATCAGCCATTGTATGATAGTTGTAGCCATCCCACGGCTTGTCAGAATCTCCAAAGCCACGTAAATCTATACCAATACAGTGATAACCATCTTTGGTAACTCGGTAAACTAGTATTCGAACATATTATGGTTCACAGGCCAACCATGTATGAAAATAACTGGCTTACCCGTACCTCCTAAATCTTTAACATTTATCTTGACTCCATTTGTGGTCTCAGTCTTGTTGCTCAGATCTGTTTTCCTCCTCCTTTATGTCTGTAGATATTACAATTATCTTGGCTACATCTAGAACAGAAACAAGACCTGCACTGGATATATTCTAGATAGAACTCCAAACCTCAGGATAAAGAGATTTCAAGCACGTTTGCTTCCTACTAACCCAAAATCTATTGAGCAGTGGTGGATGGTATACACCCTACTATGATTTTCCTTCTGGCTAGTGTCAACACAAGAATGCTTTTCTTGAGGTGGAGAAGAAGTTATTTTTTCAATAGATTGTGGGAGGGTTAGCCACACATATAGCAGTCTTATATCCTTACTCTCATATCAGTGCCTTTACAGTCTTATAAACTGCTTTGGCAGACAAAACTGCAAATTTTAGGAGGGGTGAGTCTGCAGCAATATTGTCGATTGTTTCAAGAGCCCTCTCTCTAACGAGATCAACTAGGTTTTCAACCAGACTTCTAGTCCGTTCAAGTGCATCAAGTCCCTCTACTGTGATTGTGCAATATTCCCTTGAAAAGAAAAATAGTCTACGCCTTCTAATTATCTCGACATAGCCTTTAAGCATTAGTTCGGTTATCAGTGGAGAAATGATAAAAATATCAAGCCTGATTATTTTGGCTATTTGCTTTTCGGTTCGTGATTGACCCTTTATGCAGTTCAGTATTTGTATCTCACATTTGCTAAGCTCCTCTACACGCTCCTCATCCTGCTGGTGTTGTTGCTGTTGTTCTTGATACTGATTTTTCTTTTCATTCTGTTTTAACATGCTGCTATTGTGTCCTTATTATAACCTACGGTCATTTTAAATTTTTTCTAATTGTTTGGCTGTATTTACAAAGACTCTTGACATTTCCCTTGCATTGTCTCTATTATATTCCAGTGAAAGCCTTACTGCCTCTGCATTTGCGTAAATTATGTTATTGTAAATCCTGATTGCTGCAACAGTAGCATCAGTTGTATTGCTTACAGCCGCCGCATAGTTCTCTATGGCTCTCCTTGTAGGCGTCCATAATACATTGTCAATATATGATTTCCAAAATGACTGAATAAAATTAGTAATTTCTCTCTGTGAGTCAAGATAGTTCTCTACAGTATCCCTCACTGCCCCCACTGATTGCTCTTGGTTGGTTGTGACAATCTGCATATATCGTGGAAGCTCTCTTTCCGCTTCTTGTACGGCTCTTCTTGTATTTTCCTTTGCTTCATCAAAAGTCCTGTTAATTCGTTGTGCTGTTGTTGTCGCCGTCGTTGTGATAGTGTCTTCATCTACTTCTGCTCTTCTGTCATAAGCTGTAGTTGATGGCGTGTTGTTTTCTTCTTCTTCTCCTCCTTTATGTCTTTTAGGATTATTATTAGTGATCGGCATTAGCTTTAAAGATAGAAT
>CAYWRR010000114.1:0-7092 GCA_964460425.1 uncultured Nitrososphaera sp. | reverse complement strand
AGTGGTGAGATGATATAGATTACCATATCAAATTACTTTCCAGATGAGTTCTATAGCCAAAGAATAGAAGAGCAGAGCACGAATAGTTGAAGTCATGTATAAAGAAATCAATCAGCAAATCAATCAGCAAATTAAAACAAAGAAATTTGGCTGGCTACCTCATAAGTTTGATTTGCTGTGTCCTATTAGCATGTGGTGAGGCTGCATGATATCGATGTGTCATCTACACTATTACTTGTTTCAAAGTGTCTATATGAAGAGAATGATGATATATATGATATAGACAGACAAATTGAATTGCTGAGTCAGATAAACTATGTACTTCTAAAATGACTCGGGATAGATTTGCCATGGTTGATAGCAAATGATTATGTAGGCAAAAAGCGATGTACATAATCTAAGAACAGTTTATAAAAATGTCTCTGGCGGCTTGTATCCTTTTTGTTAGATCTTGGTACGACTACGGATTCCTATCTGTATTATTCATACCCATCCAAGAATATTGGAATGTAAATTCATTCCATATGCCTACAGTGCTCTGTTTGTACGTGCCTTGAATGGCTGCTTGATTATCTGTAAAAGAGCGCAAGAGACAATGTTAGGAGAAGAGTAGTAGTAATACTTCTTCAAGCCAAAAATAAAAGGTTATATATTAGAATTCGAAGAGCTTATGTAACATGAACAAGCCGATCATAGCTGCTATAGCAGCAATGGCAGTATTAACTTCTACAGCAATGCTAACGAGCTCGGTGTACGCACAATTATATGGTGGAAGTTCAGGCAGTAGCATAGGAACAGCCACACCAGAACAGTTAGAACGATGCGATCAGCTTGGAATACCCCGTGAGACTTGCAATGACGTAAACATTCTAGCTAAAGAGAGACTTACAGCCGCACAGGAAAACCCATCTACTGGTTCTGGGACACCAATGCTCTCAACTACTTCAGGACAACTGGTGGTGTTTATTGGAGTTCTGGGTGCAATCTTTGGCGGGGTTGCCGCAGCGTTCTTCTTCAGGGGCAGAGGCGCAAAGCCAGTAAAGACTTAAGCTCCTTCTTTTTTTGTTTTATTTGAAACATTTAGCTCGGAATGATATAATTCATCTAATGGGATTCATTCAAAGCCAAGAAAGGCGTTAATCCTTCATGTCCTAAGGCCTCCTAACCCCGCTATAAACTTGTAAAATTCAGGATTCTCTTGCGTTAAACCGACAAATATATATATTTGGATTTTTTGGATACAGATAATGTTGTATCAGCAACTATTTGCGCAGATAGGTCCGGCATACGACCCGCTGTTCTATGATGTCATGGTATACATATTCGGAACCATGCTGTTCGCAGTGTTCTTGTTGGGGGTCATCGCCTTCTGGCTTAGAAGAAAGGGACTTGGCGGTGGCGCAGCGAAAGAAAAGTGGGCTCAGGAGCTGGAAAGGTACTTTGAGCGCGAGCAGATCGGCTTGATTCCAGACGAAAAGCATCACTGGTAGGAATTGGCTGGGGCAACGTCCCCATTATATTATTTTATTTCTTAGTATATAATTAATTACTAGATTCTTATTTTTATGTACAGTTGAGCGTAGTTATTGCATTCCTATCACCTTTTACCGATGAGCGGGCACTTGCTCGGACTATCCAAAAAGGTGCAAGGGAAAAAAGCATAAGAAGTGTCAATGTTGGATACAACTGTATTATATGTGAGGCTAGTGATCTTGTTGAGCTTGCGTCACAGCTTGCAAACATGTTTGGAATTGAGAGTGTTGCAATAGCTAACAAAGTCTCAAACAGCTTTTCTGAACTGACAGCTGCAATAGTTGAAGTTGGCAGTAAGACCATCGTTCCTGGCGATAGGTTTTATGTCAAAGTCATTATACAACCCGCTGCAAAATGCGACTATGTGAGTAGAGATATTGAGTTTAATGCCTCTGGCAAACTTGCAGGAAGGTTAGCATTGATAAAGGCCCTGCCTGCAAAAACAGAGAGGGATGCCAGCCGACTCGTTCTCGCAGTCGTAGGTGAGAAGTCTGCGTACGTGTGCATCCAAGTATTGACTGCCCCCGGTGGGCTTGCCGCCGGTTCACATGGTAGAGTCTTGAGCAGTATCCATGACTCTCTATCATTTCTCTCATGCCTGACGGCCGCCAAGGCAGGCTTTGATTGTACTAGTGTTGTATTGCCATATCTTGACAAAAGCGAGCTTGAAATTAATGCCAAGCTTATACAGCTCTTTGTCACAAGAACAGGAAGGAAAAAACTAACAATTCTGGCGATACCAATCAATGTGCCTGCAAAAGGCATAGTATCAGTATTGCTAAAGGAAAAGATCATCTCAAAGATTCTAATACAATGTCAAAACAACAGGAGGATCATTTTTCCTCTGACTGCTGCAGTTCATCCAATCTGGTTCATAGAACCTATCATTCAAGAAACTGTTTTTGCAGGAAAGATACCTCTTGCGCCATTGCTATTTCTATCAACTGAGCTAAGCAGATATGCACATGAGGCTGGAGTAGAGCTGAATGTTTCAGCTGTGAAAGTTGCAAAAAGTAAGCTTCATAAGTACAGCAATGCTGTTGATTCTGAAGCCAAGCTCGCAATTAAACGTACAAAGAGGTTGGAGTTAAAGATAGGACCTAACTATTTGCACGACATTATCGACTCCATTTAGCTTTTCTGCTATCCTCGAAAGTTCAGCTGCTTTCTTATTGTAGTCAGAGTCGCCAAGTACTTTTTCGATAGCGTTGGCGAGCTGCTCCTGCCTTAACCGTTTTGGATGCAGCATTACTCCTGCTCCAAGCTCCTCAATCTTGGCACAGTTGCCCAACTGCTCGCCATGATTCTCAATAGGCACAGTAACGATAGGTTTGGCAAACTGGATTGCCTGTGACAGTGCGACGTGACCACCTCTTAACACAAGAAGGTCGCTTGCGGCAAATATCTCATCCCGCACAGGACACCATTCATAATACCAGCTCAATCTTCCAATCCTTCTTGGATCGCTTATGCCCCTCGGATCGCCTGCTGAGATGACAAACTGGATTTTGGGATCCAGCCTTTTAGCTGTTTCAACCGCAACCTTGAGGAGTGCTGGCCGTGTCTGGAGTGGGCCGCTTACGTGTACAAAGACGAGGGGCCTACTCCTATCAAAGCCCAAAATGCTAGCTACTTTGATCACTTGTTCTTTGCTTATCTGAGGTCTTGGTGAAGCAAAGCCGATGTATTCCAGCTTTCGTGATGCTGAACCTATATTCCAGATATTGTGAGCGGAAAGGGTGTAGGGTGGTGGAAGATCCGGCACTAGGATTCTTTCAGCCATTGCCCACATTGAGCCCAAGAATTCACCTATGACATTTTCAAAAATGCGCGGAGCTACAAGATCATGCAGACGAGGCGAGAGCAATAGCTTTATCTGGTTTAATATCACGACTGAAGGAACCTTGACCAATCTGGCTGCCACAAGCGGTGACAGTCTGCTATCAGATACTACTACATCCGGGTTGCACTCCAGCATTTTGCCTGTTTCTTGGTTAACTTGCCTGGAAAAGTTGGCAAACCAGACAGGGACATTAGCTATGCTATCCTTGATAGAGAACCCTCCTTCCATGCTCCAAGCAAACTCGACTGGTGAAACTGTAGCGCATTTGTATCCCCTCATCGAAACGTAGCTCGCTGCCTCGCCATATGACGAGAATTGAACATCTATCCCCTCTTGTTTCAGGTAATCTGCCACCATAAGCAATCGGCTTGCGTGCCCAAGACCTACACCGTACGGCGCAAAGTATGCCACTGGTGACAACAGCCTCAAATATCACCGTTGTTGATTATATATCATTGTACTATTCCAAGCTGTATAACCTCACCCTTTGGTTCAACTTCTTTGAATACTGCTGCTTGAAACTTGTATAGTTTTGAGGTAGGATCAAGCCATACATCTGGCGGTGCCCCTGCCTTGTAGCAGATATTTGCGAGGTAATCCTCAACATCCCACTTTAATTCGACTGGCACCTGCGGAAGGAGTAGCCCTGAACCGAAACGCCAATGCAGTATCAGGCCGTCTATTCCTATCTGGATCTCTTTTCCATAGTCGGCCGGATTTGCTGTGATCTGTTCGGGAGGGGTAAGTACGCTTACCTCAAAAATGATATTGTCAAGCTCCTCTTGTCTGTCCAGAGGGGGAAAGCGAGGATCTTCTGTTGCTGCTGCAATTGCTGCCTCTATCACCCCCTGGTATAGTGGTTTTTCTGGAAGCGGAAAGCCAATACAGCCGCGCAAGTATTCCTTCCTGCTCGTAGTTACATAGTTAAGCGTCACAAAAACTCCTGTCTTCTTTTCAAGTGTGTCGCTTTCTGATTTGACTATCACTGATTCTTGCAAGTATTTTGCAACCGCGATTCTTGCCAGACGGACAAGCTCTGCACCTTCAATAACCGATATCAATCCTGCCTTATTCACTCTAGATAGACTAAAAAGTCAACAGCCTCATATAGCATTTATTGTTCCATGTTTTCGAACACAAAACAGCTCGATCCAAATGTGCTGATTTTCTGTAAATAATATATAAAGATATATTCTGCAGCGCTCTGGACATTGCTGGAATAGAAGAAAAGACAAAGTAACACAAGCCGATATTCGGCATCAAACAGAATAGTTACCCTGCTTATTTAAAGAATGAATGTCATCATAATGGAGTCGCGATAATACTGCGCGGATGCGCTCAAAAGTGACCTGGCACAAAGAAGAAAATGTGTTTATGTGGAATGCGTTCATAGACAAATTATAAAGTAGGTGATCAGCAATCAACCGTATGGTCTGGGTGATAATGGCTCTTGGTATGATGCATATACAATTCCATAATGGAGCAGTATTTCCAAATTATTTATTACTTCTTTGGTCTGGAAACCTTCTGCGTATTATGACACAGAATACAATTTAGAGGAGATCACTACTATCGGCACCTAATCCACTTTGCCAAACAATAGAGAAAAATAATGCATTCAATATACAAAATGTGAAATTTTTTATACTTGTGATGTCTCTTCACTTTAGTCTCGATCTATCCTTCTGTCAGGACTGGAGAACACCATTATGACAGCAGCAACAAGCTCAAGTTTACGTCTGCATTTTCAAGATACAAGTATACAATGCATGAAATGGCGCTTTCTAAGTGCAAATATTGCACTAGCAATAAGACATATTAACTCTATGCCCTCAAACTAATTCACACATATATGATGAATTGTCCTAATTGCGGCGCAATCATGGTATGGCTTAATGGTTCTGTGCTGCATGACCCACCTGTCAAGCAATACGCATGCAGGGTATGCCAGTTATTCGTTGTAAAGTACCAAGACGGCAATTATGAGGTGGTGCCTATTGAGCCAGAGATGCAGAACCAACAGTGATAATGAAAATAAACAAGGTCGTTGAGACATGCATCTATTCTTCTGATCTTGAAAGCATGAAAAAGTTTTATGTAGGAATTCTTGGCCTGTCCGTTATTCAAGAAGAAGAAGATAAGCTAATCTTCTTAAAGGCCGGCAAGAGTGTGCTATTGATATTTGATCCTATACGAACTAGTATCAATAATGACAAACTCCCTAGGCATGGCGCAGTTACTCCTCCCTCCAGCATTCACTTTGCTATGGAGATCGAAGAGCCGGAATATCAGCCGTGCAAGGAGCTCTTGGTACAGAGTGGTATTTCAATAGAAAAAGAGGTCAAATGGAATAGCAATACGAGGTCACTTTACTTTCGAGACCCAGCGGGTAATCTAGTAGAATTGATAACACCAGGCGCGTGGCCAGTGTAAAGCTAATATAATATTCTCTCCCTTCCACCTCTGACCTGTGCATAATAATAATAAGACACGAGCCTCCCTAAAAGAACAGCTTAAAGACACGAATAAGATAATTGTACTGCCTGGCGTTTTTGACGCACTGAGCGCCAAAATCGCACAGCATGTGGGCTTTGAGGCGATGTTTCAGACAGGATATGGTTCGTCTGCAGCACTTCTAGGAATGCCGGACTATGGATTGCTAAACTCCGGTGAAACAGTTGATAATGCTATGAGGATAATCCGAGCAGTAAGGGTCCCAGTTCTTGTTGATGCTGACACCGGGTATGGCAATCCTCTCAATACTTGGCGGCTCGTTAGAGACCTTGAAAGCCTAGGTGCTGCAGGTATCTTTCTTGAAGATCAAGTATGGCCAAAGAGGTGCGGTCATATGGCGGGCAAAGATGTCATAGCAAAGGATGAATACATACCTAAGCTCAATGCAGCCCTAGAAGCGCGGCAGAGCAAGGACTTTATCATTGTTGCAAGGACTGACGCACGTGCGCCATTAGGACTTGACGAAGCAATCGAGCGCGGCAAAGCCTATAGAAAGGCTGGTGCTGACGTCATATTTATCGAAGCGCCCCGGTCAGTTGAAGAGTTGAAAAAAGTGGCCGATGAAATAGAAGCGCCCCTGGTTGCAAATATGATAGAGGATGGAGTGACCCCAAACCTATCTTCAAGCGAACTTCTAAAACTTGGATACCGGCTTGCAGTTTTTCCTCTGTCAGCAATATACTGCGCCACTTTTGCGATGACAAAGGTGCTCACAGAGTTAAAAAATACTGGCACGACTAAGAAGGCTCGCGACATTATGGTTACCTTCAACGACTTTAACCAGTTTATGGATCTGGATCACTTTATAAAGCTCGAAAAAAGGTATGCTTGATATCATTTACTAGAAATAGGTTGATCCTTAAAAATTTCAGTCTCCTAGCTTAGCATGAAATTAGGATAGCGACCATGGCACCTGCTTGAAACGAAGGAAAGATATCTTGAAGACTTGTTAATAAGTATGAGTCTTTTGGCGTCACTTGCGCCTCAATTGTGTCATTCTCTTATTTAGCTAGGACTTGGTCAGCTACCAGCTTGAAAATGTTACAACAACCTTGCTTGTACATATTTTCGTTAATGTTGCTTGTTGCTCTCTCTCTACACCTGACTTAGTCGGCTATCACTATCACTATTATTATTATAGAGAGCGGGCACCTAGCAGGAGAAAAATGATGTCTAAAAGATCTGTAGGCTGTTAAAGTAGT
>CAYWRR010000113.1:5904-7210 GCA_964460425.1 uncultured Nitrososphaera sp. | reverse complement strand
CATAGAACAATAACTAATAAAAAAATGATAGAAATTAAACTTTATTAGACGTAGGCCCTTGAAAAGCAGAATGTGCTGATTAGGGAGAGACACTTGACCAAGTCATACAGAGGTTAATCCGGGAGTATGAAGAGAGAGAACTACAACAGCAAGGGAAATGACCTTTGGCATAGCCATAAGCCTTGAAGTCGTTGTCGGTGCCCTTATTGTCATCGTTTTAGGCCTTGTCTTAATAATCGCTGTGTTGGCATTTGCGATACAGCAACCAATTCCGGCCCGAATGTTTCCCTTACTTATTCCTGACTTATGGCAAATACCCCCCAAATTGTATAGAAATATTAAGATTAGTTTATGAGACATATTTAAATAAAGCATTTCCTATATAATTCTTGGCAGCGTAGATGCTATGAATGCATATCAAAAGAAAAAAACAAAGAATAACGACTAAAACCATGATGACAACATCTAGAACAACAAGGCTATCTGTTGTAATATTAACATCATCAGTTCTTGTCCTGCCTTCTGTAACTCCATTTACAGGAGGAGCAGGAGGATTCACACAATTGGTTGATGGTGATAACAACCCATCTTATTTCATACAACAAGCCTATGCACAAGAGGATGGGGAGGAGGTGGAGGAGGTAACAACAGATGAAGAGGAAGAACCTACTACTACTGCTGCCGATGAAGTTGTTGTTGACGAGCAGCCGATACCAACAACAGAAGAAGAAACTCCGGCCCTCTCAGCTTCATTCTTTGTGGATAGCACAAATGGAAATACCGCACCAGCCACTTTCCTATTTGAAATAGATGAAATAGAAGGTGGTACACCGCCTTACGCTTTTAGCTGGGACTTTGGTGACGGGCAACAAAGCAATGAGGGATCAACTACCCACACCTATGAGAATGCTGGCACATACACTGTTACCTTGACTGTCACAGACTCTACAGGTCAAACTGTAACTGACAGTGAACAGGTAACTGTTCAATCCACAATAACAACACCTGAAGAGCAGCAGCAGCTGCCACCTCCAACGAATGCAACAACGCCGCTACTGCCAACTAATAATCAAACAACATCAAACGCAACATCTCCTACTGACAGAGTGACAATATTTCCAGGAGAAAATGGCAAGATAGCTTTTCTTAGCAGTAGAGACGGCAATGAAGAGATCTATGTAATGAATCCTGATGGGAGTGGGCAGACAAACCTGAGCAACAACCCTGCTTTTGATAACAGTCCTGACTGGTCGCCAGACGGTACAAAGATAGCTTTTGATACTGATAGAGACGGCCCTGGTCATGA
>CAYWRR010000113.1:0-5804 GCA_964460425.1 uncultured Nitrososphaera sp. | reverse complement strand
AATCTATGTAATGAATGCAGAAGATGGGAGTGGGCAGACAAGGCTGACTGACAATACTGATATTGATTCAAAGCCTAGCTGGTCGCCAGACGGTACAAAGATAGCTTTTGATAGCGATAGAGACGACGACCCTAGTGATGAAATCTATGTAATGAATGCAGAAGATGGGAGTGGGCAGACAAGGCTGACTGACAATGCTGCTACAAATAGAAGCCCTAGCTGGTCGCCAGACGGTACAAAGATAGCTTTTATCAGTGATAGAGACGGCAACTTTGAAATCTATGTGATGAATCCTGATGGGAGTGGGCAGACCAGACTTACCAATAATGCTGCAATTGATGCCGGTCCTGACTGGTCGCCAGACGGTACAAAGATAGCTTTTGAAAGTGATAGAGACGGCGATCTTGAAATCTATGTAATGAATGCTGGCGATGGCGGTGATGTGACTAGGCTTACAAACAATAATGAAGCTGATATCGGCGCTACCTGGTCGCCAGACGGTACAAAGATAGCTTTTATCAGTGATAGAGACGGCAACTTTGAAATCTATGTGATGAATGCAGAAGATGGAAGTGATGTAACAAGGCTGACTGACAGTCCTGGTACTGATTCTAATCCTGACTGGGGTCCAGCATCATCTTCTTCTCCTAGTACTCCTCCAATAGATGAACTAATCTCTGATGTGGAGGATCTAGAGGATGTTAGTCAAAGTGTAAAGACAAGCCTCACTGCACCTTTGGAAGAAGCATCAACAATCTTAAATGACGACAATCCAAATAACGATATAGCAGCATGTGGCGAGCTTGGTGCTTTCATAAATCAGGTAAATGCTAATGAGAGGCGTGGTACTCTAACAGAGGACCAAGCTACTGATCTAAGGAACAAAGCTGAAGACACTAGAAATCAGTTGGACTGCTGACAAAAGAGAAAGAAAAATAGTAGCAAGAATCCTAGATTAAAGGTCAACTCTAGCAGAATCTTTCTTGCTGCGCTGAGTGGTACAGTTCGGGTACATTGACATTCAACCCAACAATTGACTTTGAACGGGCGGATTATAGGAGTAGTATTTATGGTACTCTTTAGCCTTGTCCTTTATCTTTGAGGATTGATTTTATGGCGGAAGGGGTAGCTGTAAACTAAATGGGCCGAACAATACCTTCCTTTAGAATGGCCCTTGAAATAGAGAAAGAGGAGTGGAAGCCATTTCGTAATGCTCTTAGCAAATCAGATCGAAGAAGTTTGATGAAATGTGGGACATTCCTAGACTGTACGCCTAAGCCTGCTCTAATCCTGTGCAATTGGTACCACTTCATCCTATTATCATGTCAATTCTGTTTCATCATTACAAATAGCTCAAGGAACGCATTTCTGAAGTTGAGCTAATAGAAGAAGAGGCTAGTAGAGTCAACACCAACCACAACAACAAAAGCGCAAGTTTTACAATTGCAGAAGGAATTGAGGCACTCAAGTAACTTTTGACAACAGGTTCAAGTCAAAAGATGACAGCAAATTTGTGCCCTTAGTCTATGATTCGCTAGGCCAGTTGACACCACATCAACGTCCTAACTGGAAGCCAGGGAAACAGCAGCAGGAGCAGGAGCAAGAGCAGCAGCAGCCTCAACAGGAACCAACGGCGACAGCGACAACAGCACATGGTGGTAGGGATTATGCATACATCATCATGGAGAAGGAGATGAATAAGAAGACAACAATGGGTAGAAAAAGAGATAACTATTTGACTGAACGAATCATGAGACATGACCCAGAAATATTAGACAATTTACCAGAACCGTACATGATGCTGATCGACGATGAAATTCATGTTTTGACTCCAGCAATTAATATTCTCGCTAAAGAAAAAGACTGTCGAGCGCTAAGCATAACACTTGAGCCGATGGAAAATACGTGGTAGTTTTGATGGAAAAGAAGCAGAAGAAGGAGTAAAAGAGAGATAAAGAGAAAAAAGGATTCTTCTGCTTCTGGTAAAATCTGTCTTTCAACTTCTGTAATAACTAAGGAAATAAGCAAGGAAGATATTGTATGTCAACAATATGTATTTTCTTACAAAAAGCGGCATTAATACTAATAAACCCAGCTATAAGGTTTCTGTGTTATGAATACTAAAAAATTTGTTGAGGAATGTATATAAAATTGATTATTGATTAATAACACAGAGTACTAACGTGATAAGAAGAGTAAAGGTTCTCATGGTGACAGCAATTGGTGCAGCAACATTGTTGTCACTTGCAGCAATACTACCAGCAGCAGCAACAAGTATTTCTCTAGCTGACCTAACGACCCTACCGATAGTCGTCGCCGTCCCAGATCAACCTACGACTTTAGAAATGGATCCACCCACAGATAAAGAGCCCACTGTTACTGTTAACCCTGGATCTGTTCCTGCTGCAAAAGTAATTCCACCCCCAGGAGACTAATACTGTATTATTGATGACTTTCAGTTATGACTAGACTATAGACCTGGATACATTCAAGGAGTTAGCTAGTGCAGAAAGCAGTAATTGATCACTTTTTGACAGCGACATATCGAAAGAAGAACTAATTATATTTTGATGTGCTGAAACAGTCAGTCACCTACCCTGCGTTTCAAGTGTGGAAAGGACTACTACTTACTTCAGAGTATCTTAAGTAATTAAGTAATAGAAATACAATAGAAGAATAGAAAAAAAGAATGGGAGAGATTACAACAGGCCTGCTATGTAGCTTTTTTTAGTTTAAAGCTACTATTCTGATTATTAGGGAACCAATGGACAAGGGGTAGTAATTGTTGTCTCTACAGGGCCAACAAAGTTTTGACAATGATCATTGAGTGAGTTATTTTCCTCGCTAATGTCACCTACCCTGTCGCCATCACCATCACCTGGCTGATCTATCAGAGCAGCGGTTGACTGGTCGGTCTGTTGGCCGCTAAGTTGTTGTATAGTATTGTCATCGCTATTGTCGCCTATGTTAACTTCTTGTCGGTCAAGATTGACTGCATTATTTTCCAGGTCAATGCTAGCTACCCTGTCGCCATCACCATCACCTGGCTGATTTATCTGAGCAGCGGTTGACTGGTCGGTCTGTTGGCCGCTAAGTTGTTGTATAGTATTGTCATCGCTATTGTCGCCTATGTTAACTTCTTGTCGGTCAAGATTGACTGCATTATTTTCCAGGTCAATGCTAGCTACCCTGTCGCCATCACCATCACCTGGCTGATTTATCTGAGCAGCGGTTGACTGGTCGGTCTGTTGGCCGCTATCTTGTATTATGTCGTTGTCAGCAAACACCTTCACTGCTAGTGTTGGGCCTGTCGCCAATAGGCTCATAGCCAACATCAGAGCAGTCGTTGTTCTTGTTACGATCATAGGTAACAATTGTAATTATCTATCCTTTATTAGAAATTCGCTTGATTTTTACCATAATTTGGAATAGAATTCTTTTGTGTTTGAATTATTACCTCATTTTTTATACAAACTTATAATTATTCATCGTAGAGTCTTGCAGCAGGGGAAGACGACGTAACCACTCGCAAGTTATTCAAGAAAATAGGTTTGATGGATACGGTGAAAAGAAGCTTGTCGAGAGGGTTTATCTTCTTGGATACATCAAACACATACTGCCAGAACCACCAGCCAAGGACGAATTCCCAAAGTCCACTAGTACAACTTCATAACAAAACGTGAAAAGGATTTGTAATTAAATAAACTAGGATAGCTTTCCTGGCTGGCCAGCACCAGTCCTACAATAAGGATATGATAATTATAAGACACAATCAACAATCATTGTATATAGTGATAAGACTTTACAATTGTAAGGAACCAAAAATTTTAGTGTGAAATAGCGTTATGGTTTGATTATTCCTGTAAATTGTACATGGAGATAGGTGCTCATATGTGTGTGAGTGGAATTATAAGTACAAAATTGACCATATATTATACTGCACTGAGCAAATGAGCATTGATGCAAATGCCCCCTCCATAATACTATAGAAATCTCTCCCGTGTTGACCATAGCGCCCTACCGAGCGAGAGGTGTTTGAGCAGACTCTACTATCAATACCGGTGCATATTCAATAGCCTTTTGGTTTACAGAAGCCTGCCTCAGCTTTTTCTTTGTTGCAGAATCTCTTATAATGATAAACTCTTGCATCTGGGTGTGGCCGGCACTTGGTGCCTTGCTGGCATTCTTTATCAGCCTGATAATTATCCTATCTGGAACCTGGTGGGTAGGTACTTCCTTATCATTTTCCTTTTCCGGACAACACAGTCAAATTTCATGATGATCTATATATGATACTAATCCTTTCCCTTAATGAAAAGCTAACTGATAATTACAATGTGTGACAAAATATAATCTGCATATATATGTCAAGCAAAGATATGAAAAGGAATCCTGAGACAAAAGGTGGGGCAGGCCCGGCAACAAATGCATCATTTGACCCAGAGCGAGGCTACGGCACTAGCGAGCAGAAAGAAAGAATCAAAGAACAAGCAAGCAAATAACAAATATGTTCTCTCACCTTCTCCTATAGGTTTTTCTTAAATTGAAGATCATTTAATATTTTTATTCAATCACATGATTCTCAGTTTCTGAGTGTGAACAAAAAGGATAACAACTGCTGGATTCTACCCCCAAACTGCCCATCCGTGATTACTTTGAGCGTTATCTGCTTACTTGGCCCCTACAGGGCCCCCTGCCATCTATACTAGATATACACCAATCGATCGATTAGAAAGCATTCTCCCTCGCAGGTTTGCGAATTCTCCATCTAATATTTTATAGTCATTGCTTATTGTTTGATTCTCTGTAATAACTCGTCTAACTCTGAATTTCTGTCTGACTCTGGCTTGTTCCTGCATCACAAGATGATCAGAAAAGAAGAAGCCAAAGCTTCGTGGTGTTATTAATCCTGTACGTGCAGGAAGGTACATTTCATCTTTATACTCTTCATAGGAAGGAGTTGTTGTTTTCTGTATAGAAAATGCCTGCTTCAAATGCGGTGATGAGAAGCTGCTACTACCAGCCCTCTTTGAAAGAGGCCTCTTGATTACAGTGAGCAAGGTCGAGTAGTATAGTCAAAAGGTGTTTTAGTAACCAGATTGTCTTTGGCCTCGGTTTTCAACCTATACTAGTACTCATAAGCATCTCTTTGTGATTTGCCAAGGCATTCACTGTTCTAACTACTAATTATGTTGTAATATTACGATGTTTTTAGCATCAATCTATGCT
Organism: uncultured Nitrososphaera sp.; assembly: GCA_964460425.1. Lineage (GTDB taxonomy): Archaea > Thermoproteota > Nitrososphaeria > Nitrososphaerales > Nitrososphaeraceae > Nitrososphaera. The sequence goes on along the minus strand of CAYWRR010000113.1, from coordinate 575 downwards.
AAAAGGCTTTAGCTTTATCTCATTCTTGTCAAAAAAAGGGAGAGGGGGAGATTTTACACTATACTGTTGGGCGTTGGACTATTCGCTTATGGAAATGAACTAGAAGTTGCCCCACCGCCTTCGACGGAGTTACCACTCTGAGTCTGAGTCGGGGTCTGGGTTTGGCCTTGTGTTATTGTATTTGTGTCATCGTCACTTTGTGGCTGGACGTTAACTACAACGGAGTTGTCTCCAGCAGAAATCTGTGCAGTATTACTTAATGCGTCTGAGTCATCTATGCTCGCATCAGCTATGTTCGCGGGACAGAGAACGAACCATGGTTGACCTGGGCAGATTTCCGGTTCTGTAGATGCAACTTCTTGAGCAAATGCAGCTGGGGTGGCTGCAAGCAGTGATGTAGTCATTGCCAGTACTAGAGCTATTGTTGTTATTGTTGTTGTTTTTGTAGCTATCATAGGTAATAATTGAGCTATTCTGTATTGTTAATTAGACATTCTATTAATTTTTACCAATTTTTAGTGAATGAGTTATTTATATTCAAATCATCATGAATGATGAAGTCTAAAACCTTATTT
>CAYWRR010000112.1:0-7254 GCA_964460425.1 uncultured Nitrososphaera sp. | reverse complement strand
AGCGGGCCCAGAGGGACTCGAACCCTCGACCAACTGCTCCGCAGGCAGCCATTCTATCCAAGCTGAACTATGGGCCCAGCGTTTTTCTCTCTAACAATTACGATACCGGCGACTACTTGGACGACGGCCGTAACAGCAATATTTCCTTCTTCTATATACCTCAATTAAAACCTAGGTGCATGCGCAGATGACAGGTACACAGACATATATGTACAGCTAGCCTGCGGCCTTAATAGCCGCATCAGCATTAATGCTCTGTTCAAGCGACTTTGAGATCATTTCTGAGGATTTTTCATATTCGCTCTGATCTGATGTGGCAAGGTAGTTGCGAAAGTGCTGATTGCTTTGCCGTTCTAGTTCGATGGCACTGACAAGATAGTCACGCGCTGATTTGTATTTATCAGGCGTATTCAAAGCCTCTGCCCTTTCTATCAGCTCATCGTACATGGGCAAGTACTGGTCAATAACTTGGATCATTGTATTATTGTCTTTTGACAGCCACACATCCTCTTCTGCAGTATACTGTTGCGTCAATGCATTTGTTTCAATCACTATTCTTTCAAATTCTCTTTTAAAGTCATTATTCCGTGAAGCCTCTACCTGAAGAAATACCATAAAGGCAATTAGTGCACCGATAACTGCAATACCTCCAAAGATAACTAACCGTCCCGTCTGTTTTCTACTTCTCGGCAATATATCTAACTCTCTCCTCTTCTTCTCTCAGTCTCTGACTGTTTGCAATAATACAATGCCAAAGAACAAAATAAATACTCTATGCAGTATAAAAATTTCTTTTGATTATTACCGCATCTCCAAGAGTGCAATTCTGCCTGTCTTGCCGCTCTTTTTAGGTGTGGCAAGCATTTTGACAAAGTCTCTGTCTGTGCCGTTCCAGTAGAAATAGTCATGAGTGTGACGGCTGCAAAATACAAGGGTAGTCCCATCTTCATCCCACTGCATGGCACAGCCGCAAGGTAGATTTGTGTACGGCATTCATATTCTAGTGTATTATCTAATTTAACAGTTGTAGACAGGTCTTCTTCTCTGCTATCACAGAGATTAGAATGTTGTTCTTGTGATGAGACGACTCTGACAATTCTATTTATTAGTGAAAGAAAAAAACATAGCCAAGCTCGCGAAAAGGAATAGTAAGCAAATCATTAGCATGGGAAAAGAAGGAGAGGAAAATACAAGAAGAACTCAAAAGCTTGAGGTATCGATGCCAAAAATGACTACGCAGAGAGAGAGAGAAGTAATAGCTAATCTTTGCAATAAAGGTAATTTACAAACAAGTATTAAATGGGACCTAACCAACCAAGATATATGGGGAGAAAAATTGGCTGACATCGAATATGATGGGCAACAGCAGCAGGATGAGGGACAACAAGAACAGCAGCAGCAACAACAACAGCAAGCAGCCTTATCAGATACAAGAAGGCAAATCGCACAGCCACCACTCAACTTGCTCTTCAACCCATCACTCCTTATCAGAAAAGATGTCTGGAACATAGACATTGCGCGGTTGCTAGAAATGTTCCTGCGATTGCTCAATGCCACAGGGAATAAGGATCTGCGCATTTGTGGATTGGCTGCTGTCTCTTCGTCGATGATCTATCGGTTAAAGGTGGAAAGCATTTTTGTACTTGAGAAAATATCGATGCAAAAGAAAGGGCTCAATGACCCAACCAACGACCCGCAGCTGCTACCTATACCACAGCTAAACCCAATAGAAATACCATTCAGAATTGAACCAACATATCCAGTCTCAGTGGAAGACTTGCTCCATATGCTAGAAAATATGATAATGGAGCTTGCAAACCCCCGTTCGAAAAGAAGGAAACAAGAACTCGAGTTTGAGCCTGTCGAGACTTTTAACTTTGATCAATATCTTATCAAGTTTGAGAAGATAATCCAAGATTACGAAGACATGATCTATGACATTGTGGCTGCAGACGGCATACTTATGTTCAAGACGCTGGTTAATAAGTTGGAGCCGGTCGAAATGGCAAGATGCTTTATAGCCATGCTATACCTTGCAATGAAGGGCAAGATCAAGCTGGATTACCCAGAAGAAGTTTCAGACGACGACATAAAGATGACTCTCGCCCAGCCTTAATAAATGACAAGATAGTAATAATAATAGTAATAGTAATAAGAATATAATACAATAACAACTACAGCAGAGCAATAAAGTAATAAATTGATTCTTTAGAATATAGAGAGAGATAGATGCACATTGCGCGAGCCAGGTCTTCCAGAAGACGAAATTGCCGCTAGAATAGAAGCGGCTTTATATTCTGCAGGTAGACCTCTATCGTTAGATGAGCTGATAAAGGCATCTGGTACAAATTCGAAGGAAAAGACGCATAGGGTGGTAAACGACCTTGCAAAGAAGGTCAAATCAACCTTTATGGCAATCGAGATAGCTCAACTTGAAGACGGCAACTATGTTTTACAGCTAAGGCCAGAATATACTCCGCTTGTGCGCAAATTCGCACAGCATCCTTTACTTCCATCAGGTACACTAAAGACGCTCTCCTACGTTGCATACGAGCAGCCAGTGACCTCAAAGAGGCTAGTGCAGATAAGAGGTAGCCAGGTGTATTCTCACATCAAAGTGCTTGAGCAGCTTCGGTTCGTAGAACATGAGAACCTTGGTCGACTTAAAGTGTACCGAACTACGCCTAAGTTCCAGAATTATTTTGGCATAACAGACCTCAATGCCGTAAAAAGCAAGCTAGTGACGGCGACTACCACTGGAACAACAACAAGAGCAAACAAGCAGTCACAGCGGCGCTCACCCTCTAAACATATCCCGTCATCCGCAGCTGCTGCTGCTGCTCCTGCAACAGCTGCAGTGGGCGGCGATGCAAGCGAGGAGCCTCAGCTGCCAGAAAAGACTTATTAGAGCAGAGAAAAACTACCTACTGCACTGCTATGCGAAAATCGATAGAAAACCTCGGCGGGCGCAAGTTAACTGGTGGACGCAAGGTTGCCATGAGAGGAAGACGTAAGTTTGAGATTGACAGGTACCCAAATGAAGCGGTCGTCGGTCCTACCCAGATCGTTGCTAGAAGGACCAGGGGCAATAACAACAAAGTCGCTTTCAAGACTGCTGAGTTTGCCAACGTAATAGATCGGGAGAACAGAAAGGTAACCAAATCCAAGATCTTAAGAGTCACTAAAAACCCAGCAAACAGGGACTATGAAAGAAGGGGCGTAATCAGCAAGGGAGCTATTATTGAGATTGAAAACGGGACAGCGAGGGTTGTGTCAAGGCCAGGGCAAGACGGAGTGATTAACGCCATTTTGGTCAAGGCAGCAGCAACAACAAAGACCATGTAAAATTAGTTATATAGTAACCGTTAAGAACAAACAAGGTTTCTTTTATTTGTGGACTTATCATGGGATGGTCCGGATCCAACAGACACAGCTGTCTGCCCATATGCGGTGGAGTTTCATTGCAAGCCTTCTCCCGCTGAGTCGCTAAGCTCACTTGAGTCTGGCCGGCTCCTCCTTCAAGTCGATCTGGGGACAGGTGTTAGATCAGTTGCCGGCCGGCTAGTTAACAAAGCCAAATCAGAAAATTTTGGCAAGTTGCAGGATGGGGCCAGCAAGATAAAGCGGCAGATATCGCTTTCCACCATATTCACGCAGGACAGTCAACATCCTAACAGATGGGTAGGCGAGCTTAGCATCCCAGCCAGCTGGCTAGAAGGTGGTACAAGAACTCATGAAAGAACAGGCTCAGCTAGCCCCAAGAGTGGTAGTAACTTCTATAGCCTTGAGATAACATATACACTTGACAACAGCAATAGGTGTATGGCTTGTTTTTTCTCAGAGGACGCATTTCACTGGCAAGCAAGGTCCAAATGAGCTGTGTAGCGCGCTGTGCTGTGTATATATACACACACGCGCACGCAAGCAATATATTTTTTATAATTTTGTAAGACATAGAGGATCGAGAAACTCTCTTGAAAGACTATGAACATGTGGTGCTATGGCTTGACTACTTTAATAAGAACCTCAAGAGGCGGCAAGGCAGGAAGGTGAAGCGTGATCAGGCAGTCTTTGATCCTACCATTCAGGAGTTAGTCGAGGCTACAAGAGCGGCAGGCTTCCAGTTATCGGATCAAGAGATAAATAGCTATGCAAGGTTCCCTCGAAGATCATTTGTCAAATCTGGCTATGTGATGGTGGCAAAAAAGAAAGATATGAAAAAGTCCCAGATGATTAATGCAGTAGCCGACAAATTGTTGCGAAGAAGCTTGCAAAAATTCACCAAGAAATAGACAATATGATATTGTAGAAGAGGAGATGTGTATGTTTCTCTATGTCTTTTCCTCACAGTTAGTGATATTGCAGAGAGGGTTTCATTGCTTTAAAAAAATAAGAATAATATCTGGCACAGAAGCTTAAGATAAAAGTAATCAACTTATGCCAGTTACCCAAACAAATGAAGTAGGAGAAATCATACATCTTGCAAAAAGCGGGAGGTTAATAGTGAAACTCAATTCTGTTGGTGCGGAAAGGATCAAGGCCGGCGAGTTGCTAATCGATGGATCAGGCAGAAAAGTCGGCAGAGTAGCGGAGTTGTTAGGTCCAGTGAAGACTCCATATGCGTCTGTTATAACGATGACAGATAGGACAAGCAGGCTTGTGGGATCCAAAGTTTTTGGTAGCGGTTTTGCTAAAAGACCTCATGTTCGGAGCAGGAGCATTAGCCACTCCGAAATGACTAGAAAAAAATAAAAGTACTCTCTATACTAAGGGATGCCTTCAACGAAGCTGAGGCAAAAGCCTTTTTTAGATTTACCTGTATAACCTCCTCCTGTACTTGCGATTTGAGTACGTAAACCCTATGGCTGGGCTTGCGATGTTCATCATCGGACTTTTCTTAATAGTATTTGGTTATTTTGAATATGGGATAACGCCTGTAGTAGTGGGCCTCTTCCTAGTTACTTATTATAGGAAATATCTGTGGCAGATTCTGGGAATCTCACAGCTTTAGCTAACCATATCGATAGCCGTCGGAAGTACATCTGTTCCCATGAGAAGGCCTAGCCTACCACGTTTGGCATAGTTTTCAGTAAACCTTGCGCTTCCATCCTGCTTTACTCTGCTACCGGAAACCAGCAGAGGGACTGGATCATCACTATGCCCCTTCTTTACACAGGGAGTAGAATGGTCACCAGAAACTACTAAGACTGCATCGATCTTATTCAACTCCTGTATTAACGTGCCGAAGAAACGTCTATCAATATCCTCTATGTTCTTCATTTTTCCCCTTGCGTCGCCGTCGTGGCCAAACTCGTCTGGTCCCTTGATGTGGACATAAATTGCATTAACCGACTTGAGGCTATCTGCAGCAACTTTCGCTTTTTTCTCATAGTCAATAGTATCACCTGCTTGGAACATCTTTATTCCCAATACTTTGGAAATTCCAATCTCTACTGGCATATCCACAATGCCTCCTACTGTCATGTTATACTTTTTGTTGATTGGTTCTACGTTTGGATACCTATTGCCAGAATCACGCGCAAGAATGCAATTCATAGGCTTTTTGCCGGCTGCTATTCTTGTTTTGTTGACTGGATGATCCTTTAGAAGCTGCACTACTTGAGTAGTAAATTCATTTAACATTTTTGCAGCGGCTTTGGCCGGTTCTGTGTCTTCCTGTGCTTCAGATTCCTGTATGTATATATCCTGAGTAGTGGTTGCCTTGGCTATTCCAATGCCGCCTACTTTGTCATAAGCAGGATCAGTATTGGTGATCTTGTCTGATAATTTCATCTTGGCATGTCTGAACCTTATTACTACTCTGTGCGCAATGGTTGGCTCCAAGGTCACAGAACCATACTTGTCGCTGAACCTAATGTTGTCGCTCAGCGTCTTGCACACAGACTTTGCTTCTTTGATACTAATAACCCTACCTGCACGCCTATCTACTACTTTCAAATTGTCATCCACTGTTGCAAAGTTGCCTCGCAGCGCAAGGTCTCCCTTGCGGAAATCAATATTGCAACCTATCAACTCAATGACCCCACGGCCGACGTAGCTACCATCCTTAAAGCTATAGCCCAGCATATTGAAAACTGCAATATCAGACTGGGGTGCTATTCCCTTGCCTACACTGATAACCCTCCCCATCGAGCCATTTCTTGCCAGCACGTCAAGGTTAGGAGTATATGCTGCTTCAAGAGGCGTTAGATTATTCAAAGAGGGATGGGGGAGATCTCCAATGCCATCAAGCAAAACGTAGATTAGCCTGATATCCTTCATAGCGACGAAAGGATGATGCCTGATCAATTTAATTTTTTGTGCATGTGCGTGTATCTTTGTAATATACAAAATATTTTCTCAGTATTTTAATGTGTGGCTGAACTATTTTTTCAAAAACCTCATTATCCCATTCTTTTGAAAGGTGACGCCGGTATCGCTCGAGAATCATTCCTTCTGCCAAGCCCTTATAATAGCCTACTCTTTGCCCATAAAGGAAATCGCAAAACCTGATGGCATTTCCAGACATGCTTTAGTTTCGGTACGCGCCTTTTAGGTATCTTTGGCCCCGCTATGTCATTTTCGATAACAGCTTCAACAATGATGTTCCTAATATCGTAGTCCAACGTCACATGCACACACACGCACACACACACACATACATACATACTAGTAGCTACTTTAACCGGCTCTGCTAACTTGGGAGGAGCTTTAGGTAGGTATGTCCTAGCATTTCATTGCCATGCACAGAACCAGAACATACCAAACTATCGTGGGATATGCAGTGTGTACCTAGTTATTTTATTAGTTCTAGGAGCTTCAGGTTAGCAGCCAAATACCTATCCACTGTAATCGAAAGAAGCCATGTAGCAATATGGAAATGGGTCCAGAAATATTCGGATTGTTCAGCAGACAGGTTGTTCAGTGCTGATAAAAGCGTCTAGTTAGGGTGATTTTTTTGTTGATGAAATACCTCTTAGAATAGAGATGGTAAGGATTATTATTCCAGGTTGTAATGGTTGCTTACGAACCTCCCCTAAACATATATGTCTAATGATGATGATGCATATATCTATCGAGGAAAAGTACAATTTTTAGTTTGTTACAGGTTCTTCAAGTAGTTAAGGGATAGATTTGGTAGGCTATATAGAATACACAACCAAACGCAAAATAAAGACCTAAACAGTAGATGGAATATTAACAATAATTACTAGCTGTCATTTATTAGGTGGCGCTAGAATATTACAGATAGGT
>CAYWRR010000111.1:0-7267 GCA_964460425.1 uncultured Nitrososphaera sp. | reverse complement strand
GATGGTAAGTGATAATTTTAGGACTTGCAATAACAAAATCCTTGAACCCATAGGATTAGAGGATCACAAAAAGTACTTATGAAAGATCAGGCTGCAAATTCTTCCAAATGATAGAATATTTCAGTTAAGTATTATCTCTAACCGAACATTGTTCTAGTGTTTCTTTGGACCATCTATTTTATTGTTAATTTTTTTTGGAAGGTAGACTGATTATCATCATTGCTACTCCGGCTGAGATTACAGCGGTAGCAATTATAGTTTGCGTAGTTATTAATTCATCAAGTATTGCCCACCCTAAGAAAACTGTAACCACGTTGTTCGCAAGCTCGCCCTTCAATATTTATATATCAAGTGGTCCGGATACGATATCGAGGCTGCTAAAGGTAGTAGAGAATAAGGTGCAAGAAAGGAAACATAAACCGAGATATGCTATTCTAGTAAATGACATGTTAAATGACTTTATCCATGGAAAGCTGAAAAGTGATAGAGCTGCTCAGATTATCCCCAATTTAAGACTAATTTTAAAAGCTGCTAGACAAAGACGTATTCCAATATTTTATTGCAATGATGAACATGACGTCTCTGATCCCGAGCTCAAAATATGGGGTCCCCATGCTATGAGAAATACCGAGGGATCAAAAGTAATAAAAGAGTTGGAGCCGCGTCGGGGAGACCATATAGTTCCAAAAAGGAGCTATGGGTCGTTTGATAATACGAATCTTGATATGTTGTTAAGAAACATATATGACACACTGGTCGTAACAGGGATACATAATCATATATGTGTAAAGCATACAACGTATGAAGGTTTTATAAGAGGATACAATATGATTATAGCTGAAGACGCAGTTACTGCGTTTACAGAAGAAAATCATAAATCCGGTTTAGAGTATATAAAAAAAAATTATGGGGCATCAATGATCAAGACCTCAGAGCTTATCAAGGGATTCTGAATCAAGAGAGTTTATAAACAACAAATCTTCTATTTATTAAGGATAGCCATAGCCATCAGGTCTCTCCGTTTGGTTTCATGAGTCTGATGACGCAGTCCCTTGAGTCGATATAACACTTCGTGCAATAAGTGGACTTATCATAGTCTTCAATATTGCCCACAATAATGATACAATATAAACGCAATTGTTGTTATGATATACATAATGGCAACAACAACGTCAAGGAAACGCATTATTAAACTTGTACTTATAATACTAACAATAGTGATATTATATTTTGTGGGGGCGTTAGTTATAATTGACTATCTACCATAGAGAGTTATTGATTCTTTGATTACAAACTTCGTTTGTTTGTCGATCTTGCAGAGCTGCACCGATGCATGCATAGGTTTGATTCGGTGGCAGATTGCCTCATAAAGTGAACTACTGCTGCTACATTTCTTGTTATGTTTTAATTACTTTGCCGATAGAAATAAGTGAGGACATTTGAAGATATAGTACTTCGCCATTTGCCATTAACGTTAGCTTCTAAAGCCAAATTAAATAACGGCGTTGAGATTCCATACCTGGGCCTAGGCGTTTACCAATCACCCCCAGGCAAAACTACTGTACATGCGGTAGAGTATGCATTGAAGGTTGGTTACAGACATATCGATACTGCTGAGTTGTACGGCAACGAGGTAGATGTGGGCACAGCCTTAAGAGAAAGTGGAATCGAAAGAGAGGAGGTCTTCATTACTACAAAGGTCTGGAATAGCCATCAAGGATTTGATTCCACCATACACGCTTGCAAAGGAAGCTTAGGACGCTTAGGTCTGTCTTATGTCGACCTATACCTAATCCATTGGCCGGCCCAAAGACTAAACAATGATACTTGGAGGGCCATGGTCAAATTGTATACTGAAGGTAAGGCCCGTGCAATAGGAGTGAGTAATTACTCAATTATAGAGCTAGAGGGGGTTTTACTTACCTCTGACGTCGTGCCTACAGTGGATCAAGTAGAATTTCATCCGTACCTTTATGATGAGGAGCTATTAAGTTTCTGTAAGAGTAACCAAATTCAGCTTGAAGCTTATAGCCCGCTCACAAGAGGCAAAAGACTCCATCATAAAAATTTAGTAAAAGTGGCAAATAAGTACGGCAAGACTCCAGCACAGGTGCTGATACGTTGGGGCTTGCAACATGACTTGGTAGTAATTCCAAAATCAATACATGAAGATCGTATTCAAGAGAATAGCCAAGTATTTGACTTTAGTCTTGAAGGAGAAGATATGAAATTCCTTTGTCCGGACTACAATTGCTCTAAAGAAAATTCACATTCGATCCTGTAACGGCTCCAAACTCTATATGATGGTGGAAAGGTACTAGTAACTACCTGAACCTGCTTACATCGATTCAGCATACACTTTTTGAAATCATAGGAAAAAATTATGTGATATTTAAGCCACAAAAATGTTAAGTATCAGCAGCTGTACGAACAGTAGCTATGGAAGGCTACCGATCAACTAACGATGAGATATACGAGTGGCAGATAATCAGCAGGACAAAAGAGACTCCAGACACAAATACATATACCTTCGCCCCAGCTTCTGCATCCCATAAGTTTACATTTAACGTAGGTCAGTTCGTGACCTTAAGGGTGCCGCTTAAACGTCCTACCTCTGCTGGGAACTACGAGGAGACTGTAGTCGAAAGAGCTTATTCAATAGCCTCGTCACCAAAAAGAGACCATATTGAACTTACTATTAAAGATGAAAAACCATATGGATTCATAAATCCAACTTCAGGTAAAGCAGATGGTTTTGCAGCATACTTCTTTGAGCAGATGAGGATCGGTGATAAGATCCGAGTAAAACCTAGCAAGAGGAAAGCTCATTTTCTTTCAAAGGTTGCTGACCGTGTAGAGAATGATGTAGCTTATTGGTCAGGTTCGAATGGTGCAGAACCTGCGAGATGTTTGGTGCAATATATGGAAGATATGAAGGATCCTGAGCTTAAACTCGTGTTGTTCTACAGTAATCCAAAAGTATACAATAATGAGTATGAAGATGAAAATGACAAAAACACAATAAATGTAATTTATCACACTTGGTTATTGGAGATGGCTAAGAAGCTCGAAGGTTTTAAAGTCGTATTTACTTTCACGAGGGAAAAAGAGCTTCCACTTACTTCTGATCATCCGAGGATAATATATAGAACAGGTAGATTCTTCAAAGATCTGGATGGAAAAAAGGAACGAACACTTTTGAAGTATCATGGCAATGTTGAATCTGCTTTTAACCCCATATGTGGGAGTAGTGGATTCATTAACGGGATCGTGAAGCGTGACACAGGAGAAATGGTTAGAGGTAGGGGTATTATGCAGGACCTGTTGGAAATTGAAGGTGTGCGGCCTCAGAAAATTGATAGAGAGCAATACTACCTGCAGGTCTCGGTCGGAGGGGACTGAAAAATAATTTCTGAAGACCTCTACTTTCAGATTGCCTGCATGAAATTCGAATAATCTCAAAATTCAGACTGTGAATATCTTCAGCAATGTATTACCATATCACTACTGTCATTCATGGTTAGGGCATGGTTGGAGTATCTAATATCTAGGGTTCAGAAAGAGTTTAGCTCATATCTGTTCTTATATTATCTGTTATTATATTATCACTAGGTTAGACATTTTGAAATGTCATTATATGTATAACGATAGCCACAACAAACCTAAATCTCTTTTTTTATGATTTCAGTAACTGTCACTCACTATGCCTTCCACAGTTAAGATGTACTCTTTCATCCGAAAGGGATCCACAGGCAATACAAGCAAATCTTATAGTTTGCTGGCAAGATTTACAAACAGATATGATTTCTAGGTCATGACCACATGACCTGCAATTACTGTCTGGCATATGAACAGATAAGGCATATTTCTGGTTATATTGAGATATGGTAGCATATATTTAGAATCTATAATTGGATTTTATGGAGTCCTTACTACATAATAGGCATGTCAGGACTTTGATTTTTAAATTGGTAAGAAATCTATTGCAAATATTTTAGTGCTGAGTAGGTACTTTAGGATCCATTTAGATTAATTTTCTCAAGTTGAGGTTATCTAACAAAATGTATTGGGAAATGAAGTGCTATTTACACAAGAAAACTAATTCTGTGATTGCTTTTAGATAAATCATAAGTTGATATAGGCTCACCATTGCTTTGAGTCTGAGTGAGTTAAACTAGACTTAATATAATATAAATACAAACAACACATTATTTATCTATGAACTGGTCAATTGAAGATTTTGTCTATGGGGCAACTGATGGAGCTGTAACTACATTTGCCGTAGTTGCAGGTGTAGTAGGGGCATCATTATCTCCTTCGATTGTATTGATATTGGGATTTGCTAATCTTTTCGCAGATGGTTTTTCTATGGCCATAGGAAACTACCTTGGTGCGAAGGCACAGGCAGAATATGTAGCGAAACAAAGAAAAAGAGAAGAATGGGAGATTGATAACCTAGTAGAACAAGAGAAGCAGGAAATAAGAGATATTTACAAAAGTAAAGGCTTCAGAGAAGAATTACTAGAAGAAATAGTAAGAGTGATCACATCAAAGCGAAAAGTATGGGTTGACACTATGATGAGGGAAGAGTTAGAATTATTTGAAAACAAAAGACATCCACTGTATTCAGCATTAACTACTTTTACCGCGTTTAACCTTATAGGCCTAATTCCATTAATTCCGTTCATATTTCTTTTTGCTTCGGGACTTGTGTCCTCAACTCAAAATGCATTCCTATATTCAGTAATATTTACCATGATATCATTTTTCATTATAGGTATTGTGAGAGGAAAAACAGTCGACAGACCAATTGTGAGCTCAGGGCTAAATACCTTGGCAGTGGGTGGAATTGCTGCTACAGTTGCGTATATAGTTGGTTATTTGTTAGGTGCAATAATAGGATAATAAAATGCCCATCACTAATCACTATTATCAAGCCCAACACGAATCAAGGTCAGTTAAAACAAAACATTGAAGTATCAAATCATCTTCTACACTAAAGCCCTGCAAACCAATTTCTGCTTTTAGCTAAAATGGAAACTTATCATTATAGACTCAAGATCTTTTTTCATTCACGCCTTAATGTTATCATGCCACAAGAATTTAGGTATAAAAGTAAGATTAGAGATCAGCAGATTACCCGATTAAAATATATATCTTCTACGTTGCTCATTTCATGTATGTCAACCCCAGATGTAGATGATAGGAATCTATCGATAGAATTCATAATGACCACATTACCGCTTGAGATCGTGAATGCTTCAGAAAATATACATAATCTAGCCAAGCAGATGAAAGAAAAAGAAAGAGGCTCTATAATAATAACTGAATATGCTACTACAAGCAGTGGGGATAACATGGTTAATACTCCGGTTGGTATAATCACAGAAAGAGACATAGTAAGAAAGGTTGTTTCTGAGTCTAAGGATCCTAAGACTACACTGGCGTCTGAGATAATGTCTAAACCTCTTATCAGTGTAGGACCAGAGGCCCGTGTTTTTGATGCAGCGCTTATCATGACCAAGTACAAGATACGAAGATTACCCGTAATTCGAGATAACACTCTACTCGGAATTGTAACAACTTCAGATCTGGCAAGGCGAATGTACGAGAGAAATAAGGGTGATCCTACGCTAAAGGCGATGTCAAGGTTTTTGGATGTTGAAAGGCTCGCTAAGTAGAGACTCGATCAAGTTGTTTTTTTACCAATCTTTGATAAACTGATCGTTATCTATGGCAGAAACCTTTCTGTTAGATCTGTTATAGAATACATTAGTTTGTAATGGATTGCTGAGTTCTTGGATATAATTGCAGACGTCATATTCTACTTAGTTTAGTTAAAAGCCACGGGGATGAATTAAAGTTCTATGAAAGCTGACTGTAAGTTGGATAGCCTTTTTTGTTTTAAAAATTCTATTACTTGCGGGATCCTCATTTTAGGCAATACCATGTCTAGAGCTACAGGAGTTATTATATTCTTCTCGATCCTACTGGTCCTAGCATGGACACATACTGATACACATACCAATGCAATAGTAGAGAACTCAATCCAGAAAGAGGATAAACTGGATTTTATCTCGGATCTCCTGTTCTCGATGATGTTGATTTCCTTATTTCCACTGATGTACACTACAAGGAGAAGAAGATATACAGTCGTCTTGGCAACTATGCTCGGAATTGGAAGCTATTTCTTATGGTTCTCCGATACATCTTTGTGGGTAGAGCATGGCTTAGATATCGAAGAACAAAAGGCTGTGGCCTGTGTAATTTGGATTGTTGCATTAGCTATACTCATTTCAAGGCTATTCAAAAAAAAAGAGAGAAAGTCGTTCTCAGTATTGGTAAAGAGAGAAGCTGTACGGAGGCAAAAAGATAAATGCGCAAAGTGTAAAGGAAAGCTAGTAGATTATGGTCATGACTTTGACCATAGAAATGGTGATAGGTCAAACAATAAACTCTCAAATTGTCAAGTGTTGTGTACTTCTTGCCACAGGAAAAAACACATTGCATAGAGCGGGTAATAAATCCAAATCTTATATCCACGCAACCCATGTTATTCCAAGATTGTATTTGCCTTTCATGTGTGTTTGCTATATTCGCCGAGCCAATATCTATATACATTGTTGTGTGAGTAGTATCTTATAATACTATGACAGGATTCGGAATGAGCAGCAAAGGGGGTAAAGAAAAGTGTGAACATTTTGCCAGAATAGATGAAACCAATGTTCATCCTGGAACACGAGAATGCGAGGAATGTGAAAAAGAGGGTACCGACTGGGTAGCATTACGTATGTGTTTAGTATGTGGCCATGTTGGATGTTGTGACTCTTCCGAAGGTCTGCATGCATCAAGACATTTTAAACAAACAGGCCATCCTGTTATGGTTGCATTACCTAACAAGTCATGGAAATGGTGCTATGTACATAAGAAGTATTATTAGTTAGTACACTTGTATATCAGAGAGATGGTGGATGTCAGACCATATCTTTCTTACTACCTATTCACGGCTACCAAATCTCGTATCTTTTCCATTTATAGTTTCAGTCTATAGACAGTCTATAGACAGACCTCCATAGAAAAGGTCAAGTTTAACTCTTATATGAAGTATTGAATTGAGTCCAGCAAGGTTAAACTCTATGAACTCTTCTGCAGGGATTTTCATTCTCACCTCACACATTATTGAGTGTGGCATACATATATGAGAGTAGTACTAGTAATTACCAGAAATATCTTGTTATTCTATGAGTATATTTGAAGGATATCTACT
>CAYWRR010000110.1:0-7340 GCA_964460425.1 uncultured Nitrososphaera sp. | reverse complement strand
AAGCATCACTTGCAAAACATTCAGTATCTATATCTGTTGAGAAACATAACTCCCGAATCATAGCAGTAGTTGGACATTATGATTGTGCAGGCAACTCTGGAGACAAGAGCTATCACTATATTCAAATTAGAAAGGCTCTGCAAGAGATATCTTTATGGAAACTTCCTGCAAAAGTCATTGGTCTCTATGTTAATGACAACTGGCAAGTTGAAGAAATAAAATAAGAATAATTTACTATAGCTTCTGATTTGAAATAATAGTCTCAACATGATGCTATGTTGGTATTATACTATCTGCCATATCTGCGCACTCTCTGCTGATATGTCCTAACGGCTCGCATAAGATCAATTTTGCGAAATTCTGGCCAGAACACATCCATGAACATCAGCTCGCTGTAGGCGCTCTGCCATATCAAGAAGCCGCTCAATCTTTTTTCGCCAGACGTCCTCAAGATAAGATCAGGTGAAGGCTGTGGCAGGTGTGACGTATATAGACATGATTCAATCGTCTTTTCATCGATTTCGTCAACTTCAATCAGGCCCTTCTCAGCCATTCGAGCTATCTTCCTAACTGCCTCGATCAGCTCCTTTTGACCGCCATATGCTATCGCGATGTTGAGAAACATCGAGTCATAATCGGCAGTCGATTCTTCAAGCTTTATCAATATCTGCTGCAAGTTATAGGGTAGGAGCTTAGTGTCGCCTATTGCTTTTATCTTCATCCTGCGTTTGTGTACCCTCTCGTCATTGTAGAGCTTTTCCAGCTTCTTTTCAAGAAGCCTGTAGATGTTTTCAAGCTCTTCATCCTTACGCTCAAGATTTTCAGTTGATAGCACATACAGCGTGGTGATTTTGATGCCAACGGCATGTATCCAGTTCAATAGTTCTTCTGCCTTGTCAGCCCCATGATTGTGCCCCCAACTAGCATCAAGCAGATGCATGTTTGCCCACCTCCTGTTACCATCAAGCACAATTGCAATGTGGTTTGGCAGCGGATACTTGATAATTTCTAACTCTAAGTGTCTTTCATAAAACGAGTATATGCCACTGAGCTGGAGAAAGGTATCCATCAGTGCTCTGCCTCCTCTATCAATATCTGTTTGAAATCCCATATTTTTGCTCATAGCTGCCTGTCTTTTGCTGTACTGATTATTCCTTGTTTGCATATATTTAGACTGTGTTGCTAATTTAAATCAAAATGTGAGGAACACCTCTTCAATCGGCTCTCTCACTCCCAGTGCACGCACTGATTTCTCGAATTCCTGCTTGCTGTCAGAGACTAGGATCCGAAGATTGCTCCTACCACTCTTTTTTGCCATTCGATAAAATGTAAGGAACTTCCTTACATCCTTGGCTACTATCTGAGCCGGGTCAATGAACCTAACGGTAGGCAGGAGCGAATTGAGATATCTTTTTACAAAAGCCAAGTGAGTGCTTGAGAGAGTAATGACGTCAATCTTTTCATCAATGCTGTCGCCCAGAACACGCGAGATCACATTAAATGTCTGTCGCTCATTCTCAAGATGTACCCCTTGTTCTATCAGCTCAATTATGGGTGAAGCATTGAATCTTGTTACCAAGATATGTTGGGGTACTTCCCTACGAATTTGGTTCTCAAACTCCCTGCTTCTTATCATGCCCTCAGTGGTCATGATTCCAATATGCTTTTTCTTTGTGAGTTTGGCAGCCTCTTTCAGAGGTGGCCTGACTCCTATTATCGAGATGTCCGTTATCATCCTTCTTACCTCATCGAGTACTTGCACAGAGGGAGTGTTTGAGGCAACTATCACTAGCTTTGGCTTGTAGCGCTTAAGGTAGTTTATTGTATTTACAATGATCTCGCGCAGCTCTGAATGTGACTTGGTACCGTATGGAAAGTGCACTCTGTCGGCAAAGTAGAGCAGGTCTTCATATGGTATCTCGCGCCTTAGCTCCCGTATTATCGAAAGGGATCCTATGCCTGAGTCAAACACAACTACAGGGTTGTTTGTCAATGCTATTCTTTGAGCATGATGCAAGATAAATGTAAAGTAAGGGGTAATTCTTCATGGATAACCTGATCAACTACCACATGTTGTCGAGCTCAAAGCTGATGGAGCTGCAAATTAGGAATAACCATAATAATATCAGAAGTGCGAAAGCTGCTCAGGCTAGTAGTAGAGATTGGCGAGTCAGCGATAATTTCTACAATTGTTTCAGCGGTCATGGCAATTGCGATATTGACAGTAAGGAGTTTGATAATGAGCCTCACAGACGGCGTAGAAACATTCCCGTAATTTAGAAAAAATGCTGCAGGTATCCGTAAACTCATTGCCTGAATACCTGCTAGCTTTTCCTTATCTGATCGACTAGCATCCCGGGTTTGATGTCGTCTGCCTTCTTGAATTCTATTGAATCAACAGCAGCATAGTATGGGAGCACATCAAACATATACGGTTTTGTTAGATCATGCCATCCAAACTTGATGTACGTCATTCCGTTGCCGTAGTCGCTCTTGAATTTGTTCAAGCTAGACAGGCCAGAAGAGGAGCGGTAAAGCACATAATTGATCCTTTCGGAGCTCATTTCTATAGGGTGAGCGATGAACTCGTATCTTGTAGGGTGCCCAACAAATACTGTATGAAATATAGGAACCTCATATCGCTGCTTACTTGCCATTACTTTTTCCCACCCCCGCTCTGCATTGTATTGCAAATCAAAAATAGGAGTTATGACCCGCTGGTTTTTGTCACCAAAGTACCCTATCCCAAGAAATTCTGAGAACCTAATGATGGTGGTAGATGTTCTGTCGTTATGCAAGATAGTCTACTGAACCCGTGATCGGGATATATATAATACTTCATCGACCAGCATTTTTCAACTTTATATTTATGAATGTAATATACTACTGCAATGTTTAGCCGGATAGGAGCGGTCATCTTGCTTGTTTCCAACATGAAAAGATCAATCAGATTCTATCGCGACACCCTTGGTATGGAGCTAAAACAAGAGTCAAAGGACTGGACAGAGTTTTCAACACGCGGCACGGTGCTTGCGCTCCACCCTGCAAATAGGAAGAGGATCAAAAAGAACAATGGCATGCTTGTGGGCTTTAGCATAAGCGACTTTGACGATGTTATTAATAGCCTGAAAAATAAAAGGGTCAAATTCTACAAAAAGCCCAAATATGAGCCATTTGGTAAGCATGCAATAATCCAAGATCCTGACGGGCATTTGATATCAATTGTTCAGATGCCACAGGAGGAGCTTTCACAAATTCCATATTATCACGGCTTTGCACCTGCCTGATCCTTAAACCATACGTACACTGGAATAAGAGGGTGCATCAATCTTGTCTCTTGCGTCCCTTTTCTATTGTAGCACACCATGACCATCCTATGAACCAGCGCTGAGCGGATATCTGACGTAAGTTGAGAATCCCTAAGTGGACCATACAGCTCCAAAAAGTAGTCCTGCTTGTAGTATGCAACATGATGCACAAAGCAGTCAGATATTATCACTGGATCTCCTGCTATTCGCTTCTTGACATCCTGTGGTTTTCTTTCAACAGCCAATTGCAGTTCTCTATTAATGTACTTGCTCCTGATGTATTCTGTTTCAAGCTTGCTTGCGGAGCTGTTCGTGTAAATATCGATTTCTTGCCCCAGCTGGGAGGCAGTGTGCTGCGCAAGGCTGCTAACTTCCTCGATCTCGCCTTCACCTATCCTGCTGTTTCTGCCGTATAGGTACATTATGCACATCAGCTCATCGGGACCTACAAAGGGAAAGTTTACTTTACCTGCAACAAATCCAGAGATGCGCTCTACAATGTCATCGGGCAAGATCATGGCCATATAAGAATCGATGACTATCATGTGAGAAAAACTATTTAACATGCTTATAGTTGTATGCATCTTGTAATACTAAAGTATGTTTGAAATTGATAACACCAGGAAGATTCATCTCATTGTGCACGGTCAACATAAGCTCATAGAGCCTGCGAAGGATAAACTTGCTGCCACCAAATTCCTACGAGAGAATATGCAGCCTGCATCCCTTGACAAGGCCGGTGACATTGGTGATTATGTGGCGATGCTCTGGCCGCCCATGACTCCAAAGGAGATCGTGGTGAGTCAGATAACAGACACAGGCAGCGAGAGTGGTCAGGGCATGGGCGCATGGACCTCAATAACCCAGAAGGAGCTTTTTAGGATACCACTTTGACATTCAACAGAATTGTTCATCACAAGCTGATCACCTCTAGAACTAGAGGACAATTAATTTAGCTTATAGTTTATCGAATTACACACCCGCAATTAATAGCAAATCCTCACTCGAGTTTGCATGAATGCTTTCGATAAGAATTGGCGTAATCAAAATAGGGCAAGTACAGGAGACAAGTTGAAAGAAACACTGGCTGCTCAGGGTCCCCTCAAACCTAGAATAGAGACAGCAGCTAACAAGCTTCAGTTGCAAATATCGAAGTTAGACGCCCTAGTTACCAAACTAAATGAGAGAGATGCCTCTTTGTTTAGGCGAATAGTCGATGCTGTGCAGAGGCACGATACCGATACTACAAAGGTGCTCTCAAACGAGCTTGCCGAGGTGCGCAAGGTCTCGCGCACACTGGGACAAGCCAAGATGGCATTTGAGCAAGTCTCAATGAGGCTATCTACTATACACGATATGGGAGACGTAATGGTCGCGCTGGAGCCAGCAATAACGTCGATAAGGCTCCTAAAGCCCGGTCTTGGAAAGTTCTTGCCAGGTGCAGATAACGAGATCGGTATCATGCAGACTTTGCTCAACGGCATCATGATAGAGTCTTTGCAGAGCAGCGGCTCTGGAATTGAAGTAAATACCGGCTCTGGCAGTGATATCGATCAGATAATGATGGAAGCTTCGGCAGTCGCAGAGCAAAAAATGAATGACAAGTTCCCATCGATCCCGACTGGCAGCTTCAGGATCTCAACTGAAAGTCAGCAGTGATGTAAAATGGTATCAAGAACCGGAATACTTGCAATCTTTGGAGCGATAGGGTTTGCTATAGGATTTCTAGCATTCTTAGCATCACCAACAGTTGCACACGCTCTAGCAACCATACTGCATGTGGACGCAAGTGTTGTCTTTGCCCTGATAAGCGGAGTGGCAGGAGCAGCCATTAGCACAAGTGTGATAACCTTGTGGGCGAGAAGACCGTAACCCTTTTACTCTTTCTTTTCTTTTCCTGTCCCTTTTCTGTATCCATGTGTAAACCTTGCATCATACACTTTTGAATATTCATATTTTGCTGGGGCAATGGCCTCACCGACAATTATCAGTGCAGTTTTGATTATCTTGGCTTCCTTTGTCCTCTTAGCAATGTCTCCAAGTGTCCCCTTGATTATTTTTTCGTCTTCCCACGTCGCTCGATAGACTACCGCTGCTGGCGTCTTCTCTGTATACACTCCTTCTCCGCCCTTTAGTAGTTCATTTACTACCTCGGCTATTAGGTGCACACTCAGATAGAATGCCATTGTTGCACCATGTTTGGCAAGCTCGGCTATTGATTCGCGCTCTGGAACTGGCGTGCGAAGCTCTGCCCTTGTTATTATCAAAGTTTGTGTTACTCCCGGCAGTGTCAGCTCTAAGTTCATGTCTGCAGCAGCCCCTAATAAAGCAGTTACACCTGGCACAACCTTGCACTCTATGCCGTCTGACTCTAGCTTGTCTATCTGCTCTCGAATTGTGCTGAAAAGTGCTGGATCACCATCATGGAACCTTATAACAATCTTGCCTTCCTTAGCAGAGTCGTACAGGATCTGATAGATCTTTTCTCTATCAATTATTGCAGCATCGTAGAGCTGCACGCCTTTCTTGGCGTATTGCAAGATCCTCGGGTTAAGAAGTGAACCAGAATAAATAATAGTATCTGCTTCCTCCACCAGCTTTTTTGCTCTAAGTGTGATAAGTTCAGGATCGCCGGGGCCTGAGCCCACAAAATACACAGTCCTAGTCTCTGGCATTTTTCTTTGCCACCATGATAGAAAAATATTTCTCAGTCGGGCCTTTTTTGCCACGGAGCTCTGAAATTCTTTTCATCTCTAGCATCTCGCCTTCGTCCGAAACATTCTGAGCTATTGCAACAGTCGCACTATCGGGAAATCCTGCCTCCTCCAGCATATCAATTACACTGTCAAAGTAGCGTCCATCCTTTAGAAAAATGACGGTGTCACAGGTGCTGGCTGTGCGCTTGACTTTTTCCAAATCGTAACAGGCCGGAACTATAGCAACGGTTTCGTCGCCTTCTGCCAGGCTTATCCCTGCTTTGGCGGCAATTGCAAACATGGACGTCACACCAGGCACAATTTCAATTTCGATGTCCTTGTGCGTCCTTGTCAATTCGCGCTGGATATATGTCCAGGTACTATAGAGCGCTGGATCTCCAACTGTAAGATATATGACTTTTTTGCCGGTTCTGACTGCACTTGCAATTTCATCAGTATTTCTCTTCCAGTAATCCCTGAGCGATTCCCTGTTCTTGACCATCGGAAAAACAAGGCTGACTGTCTTGGTAAACTTGCCAATATATTTTTCAGCAACAGAAAGCGCTATGCTGGTTTTGCCCTCTCTTGCAGTGGGCGCAAATATCATGTCTGCGCTTTTTATAAGGTCTGCTGCACGTACAGTGAGAAGGTCTGGGTCTCCTGGGCCACATCCAACACAGAAAAGCTTCATGGGTTACAGCACAATCACAGAGCAATTTAAATTTACTATGGATATAGCTGATCGCCAGTATACCGGTCGATGATCCTTATGGCCTTAGTAGGACAGGTGGCTGCAGCAGCATGTATACTTTCATAGTCGTCGCATGTTTCGCATTCGACCTTTGCCTTGGGGTTGACCATTTTGTTTTTTTCCACCACAAAGACTTTTGGCGCGAGAACTTCGCAGCTGCCAAACGCCATACATAGCGAAGGCTCAACAATTATGTGAAACCTTCCCCTTGGCTTATCAAGTAAGTATGACACATTGAAAATATCTGCAATCTCACTTTCGTTTGCCATTTTCCGTCTCTTGGAGTTTGTGTACGCTGGCTCTTGTTTCGACTCACTCTCATGTGAGTTATCCAATTCCACCTTGTCATATTGCGCCCTGTTTATCTCATCTGACAGAACTTCAAACGCAGTGTTTATCTTTTTTATCATTTCTTCAGCATAGACTGAGTTGTTCCTATCTGGATGATATTTTCGGGCAAGCTGCCTATAGGCGTACTTGATCTGCTTGTAGCTGGCCTTCTCCGAAACACCAAGAACTGCATAGTAGCCTTTGTTATCTTTCAAGAATGTACAATTATGAGTTAACTCAATTATTATATCTTAT
>CAYWRR010000109.1:0-7353 GCA_964460425.1 uncultured Nitrososphaera sp. | reverse complement strand
GCCGTTTCACTTAAGGTTCCAAAGAATCAATTAGAACAGTACAAAACTCAATGGAAAGAGGGTTTCGGAGAGGTAAAATAGTAAGTAACCATTCGGCGTCTCTTGAAACCCCGTAAAGTAGGAAGATACAACAAGATATTTTATATTTTTTATATTTTTTGTTAAATCATGACAAACATCAAAACGAGCATATTGGCATCGTCATGATCTTCTGCCTCTTTTAAACAATACTTACTGGGAAGACACAGCTTAGCAATCTCATTTAGATTCGTCTGGATTTTCAGCTGCATCCCACCGAACCCGCTCCGATATCGGTCCTTTTTGGTGGATTCTTTCAAAAAAATAGGTGATATAGAAAGAATTGGATATAATACAATGTGTGGGACCTGATCAGAAACAGACTACTACGACCACTACCACCACTAGCATCACGCTAGAGACTATAGAAGTAACTGATCCTTGGATGCTTTTTCTTTATGCTCTAAAGGCACCCGCTACGAGGGACAAATACATCCAGAGGTTAACCAAATTCCTTGATTTTCTAGGATACATAGGCACAAAGGAAGAAAAAGCTCGAGCCTTTGCAGCCCAAGCAACAGCAGATCCCAACTATGCGTTTAACTCTGTTTTGAAATTTTTCCAAAGCAAACGCGAGCAAATTGACCGAAAAGAGATGGCGATAGGTACGGTCAGAAATTATCTAAAGAGTATCAAGCTTTTCTGTGATATGGCTGATTTGCAGATACCTTGGGCAAAGATAGCTAGGGGTCTCCCAAGAGCAAAGAGGTTTGCAGACGATAGGGCTCCTACGCTGCAGGAAATACGCAAGATTGTCGAATACCCAGACAGGAGGATAAAGCCAGTGGTATACATTATGGCTTCTACCGGAGTCAGAGTAGGTGCTTGGGAATATCTAAAGTATGGGAACATCACGCCAATAGAGCGAGAAGGAGAACTTGTGGCTGCAAAGGTATTGGTTTATGCAGGAACTCCAGATTGGTACATAACTTTCATGACGCCTGAGGCTTATAGAGAGGTGGAAGCATGGATGAAGTTTAGAAAGCAATGTGGCGAAAATGTAACAAGGGAGAGCTGGGTCATGCGTGACCTCTGGGATACAGAGACAGCAACCAGGAAAAATACACACACGACAGGTCTTGTGACAATACCAAAGAAATTGTCCTCTGTTGGTGTTAAGCGTTTGATAGAGCGAGCTCTTTGGGCACAGGGCTTGAGAAAGGATTTAGAAGATGGTAAAAAGCGCCATGAATTTGCAACATGCCATGCACTGCGCAAGTTTTTCAAGACAAGGTGTGAGCTAGCTGGCGTCAAGCCAATTAACGTCGAAAACCTGATGGGTCATAGCACCGGAATTAGCGATGCCTATTATCGTCCAAGTGAAAGCGAGTTACTTGATGATCACCTGAGAGCTATGGACAGCCTGACGATTGATGATGCTCGCAAGCTGAAGATTGAAGTGGAGAGTCTTAAGGCTGACATCTCTGAACTTGAGCAGAAAAACAAGCGCATAGAAGAATTAGAGAGAATCCACTTAACGAACCATATTGTTATGGGTTCCACCGAACCTACAAACAAGAAAAGAATAGCTTTAGCATTCATGTTTATTTATTGAAAAAGAGCGTCTGCACATAACAAATCGTAGTGCCTGGATACTGAAGACTTTATTCGTCTTTTTCTTTTATCAGCTGATTATATCTCCAACAATTATTGTCACACACTACCTTATACCGCCTATCTCCCTAACAGAAAGGTATGCAAATTCTGCTCCACAGAAATCCCATCTAAAGCTGACTGAGTTTGCAATAGGTCGGTATAGTGGGTCGTTTATGTAATCGGGATGTCCAAACCATGTAAGTATGTTTCTTGCATAATCTTCTCTTGTAGGAAAGGGATTTCCACATCTTTCTATTAGCTTGTCAAGGGTACCAACCAGCTTAGAATTAGGCCCAGGATCTACTATCCAATCTCCCTTATCAACTACGTCGCTTAAAAGGTTCCATTTGTTCCCTAGCTTGAATGCTCCGGTCTTGCTATCTTCAACTACATCATCATCTATGTAAGTCTGAATTCTTGCACACTCCTTTCCATTCTCCAAAAAATCAAATATGACAACCTTCAACCCAATCCATCTGCCACCATAATACTGTCCATCATCCAAGTTATAGTTATTTGTAAGTGGTTTAAAGAGACTCTTTCCAACTCGAATCCACTGACCGGAAGCCTTGTCATAGCTGTGCCTGTTTAGTGCCGCATATACTGAATGTCCTACCTCCTTTGTAACTGAGGCATCTCCATTGAAATATATTCTTCCCTTATATGCACTGCCAAGGGCATTTAGGTATCTCTCTTTGCCATCTAAACCTGCCATCAGTATGTTGCTATGTGTTCCGCCTCTGGCATAGGCTTGAAATGTCCTTCTTGAATTTTCTCTTTCTGCATTTGAACTTCCTATGGGATAGGTTCTAACCACCTTAAAGTACCCTGTCATCTCTACATTTTTCCAAAGATCTGTGCCCTGTGGCGATTTGATCATTATGCGCGTTCGATGATCTGGCGGATTGCCGCTGGCATGCCAGTATCCATCATGCATCTTGGAAACTGTCTGATTTCTGGCTTCAAATATTCCATCTGAGTTTGGCTCGTCCATATTCATGAACCACTCTCTGCCACCGGGCATTGTTGCAAATAGCATCTGTATACCAAACTTGTCGGGTGAGCCACTAGGCGTCAAAGGACTTGTTACTTTCATTGTTCGAGTAGTAGTAGAGGATCTATCATCATGAAAAAGAGGCGAACGTTTGCTCAATAGTTCAAAACCGCTCAATACATAAAATGCCAAGACAGCTATTCCTACTCCGAAAATCTTTAGAAACATTCTACGAGAAATGCGGATTTCTGTCATGCAGGTGTAACATCAACATCAAACAACAACATATAATTTCTGACATTCAATGGTAGAGGGTGAACTCCAACCCAAATTTCCTAGAGGTTTTTTGCGCCCATTTGTAGTCGTAACCCCTCTGCTACATATGGATAACTGGTCGAATTCTGAGAGGCTCTCCCAATCCAGCAGATTACATGCAGCCAATCATGAATTTATTATCTATCAAGGCACTCAACGATTTTTTGAAGAGAACGGTCCCTTAACTTAACGAGAGATTGTAGCTTGGCATATCCTAATTCTTATCTTCATTGACCATGAAAAATCTAAAGTTCCTGTATGCCTATTACATTAACTTAAGAAAGCCGAATAAGCGCTAAAGAATAGCAATCTGGAAAGCTGTCTAGGTCTCTGATTGATTCCGACTTAATCTCGATCAACTTGCTTTGATAAGATCTTGGCAACTCACTCGGTAGCAGATCTATACTAAATCTAGTACTACCTGTGAATACCATTGTTGTCGACACAGGAAGATTGATTAGTGGATCTAATGTCTGCTGATATTAATCAGATGCATAGCCTATTCGCATAACTCGAAAAACTTTAAAGCTAACGGCCTCTATTAACAATTCATAGGATCCATTAAAGCAACCGATAGCGTTCTAGGTTCCACCGAACCCGCAACGATTTTGAGGCGAATCTGCAAAAGTTTATAGCTGTATTCGTGCTATTAACGAGATAAGAAAAAATATTGAGAGCTGGAAAAATTGATAGATCTTTACTTCAAGGAGAAAGCTTTGGCTTATTTTCTGCGGCGATCAGAAGTCCAGCAACCAGGGACCCATATGAAAGAAAATTGCCTGGATTCTTGAAGAGAGTAGACCTATCACCTAATGGGTTGGTGCAATTTGCAAAGATGACCCTTCAGCTGCAGAAAAGAAGATCATTTCTCTTCTATCTGAAGTCAGGCTCAAGATGGAAAGGGGCGAAATTACTGCTGGTACTGTAAACAATTGGCTCAAAGCTGTCAGATTATTTCTTGAAATGAATTATGTTGTTTTGAACTGGAAAAAGATACGACGCATGCTAACAACGATAAGGAGGTATGCTCTTGACAGAGTACCTACACTTGAAGAGCTAAGAGAAATTCTAGATGCAGCAGATATCAGAGGTAAGGCTTTGACCTTGGTTTTAGTGTCATCTGGCATAAGGGAAGGAGCAGTGTCATCTCTGTGTGTTTCACACTATAGCAAGCTAAGAAATCCTATCTCTGATAATGGCATCAGAGGCATGAATAGTATAAGCAATAATAATAACAGTACTAGCGTTAGAAGTCACCAGCTAGTGGCAGGCAAGCTTGTAATATATCATGGTGAGCCTGAAAGTTACAGCGCATTCATCAGTCCAGAAGCCTGTATCACCCTTGACAAGTATCTGGATTATAGGAGAGAACACGGCGAACAAATCAGTGAATCCTCGCCACTTTTCAGAGACAAGTTTGATCCAGTCGAAGCATTAGATATGGCAAACCAGCCAATGCCAACTCTATAAGACGTTACTATAATCGCTTGCTATTTTAGATAGGCATTCGAAAAGAGAAGGAGAGAAGGCATGAGTTCTCTATACACGGCTTTAGAAAATGGTTCAAGACAAATGCGAGCTTGCAGGTATGAAGCCTATAAATGTTGAAATCTTAATGTTGCATAGCACTGGATCAGCAATTCCTATTATAGACCTACCGAGGCCGAACTTATTCCAAGAGCGAGTTATCATCCTGGTGGAAGAGGACTTGTGATTAAGCCTGGTGGAAGAGGACTTGTGATTAAGCCCGTGGGTATGCCGCTCTCTGCTAAACTGGGATTGTTTTGACCGACCTTTTGAGCGTATGCTACCTGTCCAATTGAGGTTACTATTTGAGCTGCTCCGAGTGTTAGTGCTAGAGCCATTATCACAACTAGTGCAACATTTCGTTGATTTGGCATTGTTATATATCAAACATACATAGAGAGATATAACCATTTAGTAAGAAGAGTAGAACGATATCCTACAAGATTGGCATAACCCAAACTTCTTATAGTTAATGAATCTCAATCTATCAGATACAAACATTTCAGAGATCGGAGAATTAAACAGATTAGTTTATTAGAACAGTACAATATTGTAGTGATCGGTTTCACAGGTGGAAGGAGGTTCTGCAGCTCGAGGTGTCAGAGAGGAGGAGAAGAAACCTGTAACTCAAGATGAAGAACTCAAAAAGTCTCTTGAAGACATTAAGTCCGTGATTCTTGTTAAGCTGAATGAAGTAGAAAAGAGAATTCAAGAGCTTGAAGAATTAAAGAGAAAGAAGATAGAATTTCTGGTGAGTAGATGCTGAAGCTGCCTTCGCAGTGAGCGACCGATGTATCACTTGTTTTCCTCCAGAGTGAGTACCCATCTTATCCAAGTATAACGGCCATAATGCAGTGGCAGTCATGGTGTAACAGTGAGTCGGTCATAAATGAATGAGTGGGTAAGCAACGTCATTGAAGATTCAGACCAATTTTTTATCGAATCCCACCGAACCTGCAATGATATAGGTTCTTTTTGTTGGATTCTTTCAAAAGATAGATGACATAGAAGCAATTGGATAGTGTCACCTTTTTTCTGAATAACCTTCTCCAGATGTTCATTCTTCTCTGCCCTCAGATGTCCTTAAATTTATGGATGTGTAAGCATATATAGTGAATTAGAAGAGGTATGTCTTCCGATGTCATACCAAACTGGGATGTGATAATTCACAAGAATGCCAGAACAAGCGATGGTGGAGATGCTGGCAACGTAATTGAAGTCGAAGAAGATACCCTGACACTTGAAAGGGGACCTACCGCAGAGTATGTCATTCCGAAATCTGTGGTAGAAGGATTTGATGGCTCTGAAGTATCCTTAACCATCTCCTTGAAAGAACTAAATAATCAGTACAGAAAGAAGTAAAAAATAGTAGAGCCGCAGAAGGGAAACCAAGGAGGGATACCTGCAGCCCCTTCCCTAGACTGATCCATGTTCTTTGTAAGAAGAACCATTTCATCCTCTCGGACTCTTCAGCACTCAACATTCGACACCACAATCTAACTATTGAAAAATTTGCGCTGTTGGATTGAAATCCAGCTATCATACACCTAGAGTTCCTTTTGGATTCATCTCAATTTTCAGCTGCATACCACCGAACCCTTGTCAAAGTTGTCTCTTTTGTAGTTAAGGCAAAGACAAGAGGAAGAAATAATGCATATTGAGGACACAGAACGGCTGGTCACAGAAATTGAAAAATGATACAGTTATACTATATTTGGTAATGCAGAAATAGAAGAAGGAAGAAAAATGAGGAAAGATCAAGAATCTGTGTTATTCTTTACTATATTGTCAATCTCCTTCTTCTGAAGTGAACTCAAATGTCGTCTCTGCTCTCGCTGTTCTATAGCTAGCTGTCACTAGGTAATTGCCACTTGTGTCTATGGCATGTGGACTAATGCTATATTGTGGTTCTCCTGCTTCTATTTTTAGTTGGAATGTATTATTGGCGGTAACTATAACAGATTGTCGCCAGACAATCTCGTTCTGAGGGTCTATTACAGTTATACTCGCACGTGAACCTGGCTGCCTCTCTGCAATTGTGCCAGTTATTATGATTGTATCACCTATTGAATAGCTTTCGCGGTCAGTAGTGACTGTTAGGGGTAGTTGTTGCTGTTCTTCTTCTACTACTTCTTCCTCTTCAGTAGCGGGTAACTGTTCCTCCTCTATTAACGCAGTTCCTCCAGGTTGCCCTTCTTTTTGCTGCGTCATAGGTGAAAGCACCACAAGCTGTCCAACCATAGTCGGGAGATGGTACTTGCAGTATATTGGAAAGATCCCCTCTTGATCTGCTGTAAAAGTTGCATTTCCAGGTTCACCAGGTGCTATGTCTATATTTACGCTATATGGCCGTGCATCGATTGTGAAGGAGTGTCTTTCCTGTGTCTCCTGTTCAGTATTGTAGAAGTTTACTGTCACACTATCTCCTCTATTGACTACTATTATAGGAGGAGTGAAGATGTCTCCAGGTACCCCTGCTGTTGTCTCGTCCAATCCCTCTACTTCTGCACTAAAGACATAGAAGGTCTTGTTGCTAGAAACAGGCATTATTGATTGAGTTGTGGTTATCGGTGTCGTTGTATTCTTGGTGATATTATTATCTTGCTGCTGAGCCACTGCTTCTTCGTGTTGTTCTGATGGAAATAATACTAGTAATACAACTGAACTCATTGCTATTACAA
Source organism: uncultured Nitrososphaera sp. (assembly GCA_964460425.1). Lineage (GTDB taxonomy): Archaea > Thermoproteota > Nitrososphaeria > Nitrososphaerales > Nitrososphaeraceae > Nitrososphaera. The sequence goes on along the minus strand of CAYWRR010000109.1, from coordinate 162 downwards.
CAGAAACTATGATGGCTATTCTTGTTGTTAATGCAGTTGTTAGAATCATAATAGACTTACTCATTATCATTATTTGAAGTTCTTCTTTTCACTTGATCGTATAGTGTCTAGTTATCACTTACATGGTTTGCTTCAATTTTTGTGAAATTCATGAAATAGGCT
>CAYWRR010000108.1:0-7379 GCA_964460425.1 uncultured Nitrososphaera sp. | reverse complement strand
AATTGCAGACAAAATAGAACCTGTATTGTTAGGGGAAAAAGGGGTTATTAAACCCCGCTCATCTGTAAAGTTGGCAATGGGCATGTATAATAGCAGCAGACAGACTGCATATGCAATCATGACTGAAAATAAAGGTTTATTTTGTCGTCATAGATGGCACAGAGTCTGTATTCATACTGCTGCTAATCTCGCCTAATCTGATCTTGTTTTGTAGCTTTCATAACTTCTATAAATTGCTCTAAGTTTCCTATATTTGTTCAAAGGGTCTACCGACTCATTGAGTCCACTTTTTGAACGTTTTTTTATTTTTAGCGGGCCCAGAGGGACTCGGCAGAAAAAACTTCAAAATTTAGACTCAATGCATTGGTAGTCGAGTTCGGCGGGATTTGGTGTTGTAATAGTGATGGGTTCATACACTCCCCGAGCTTTAAATCTAATTCAATTCGCAAAGTAGTATGGTGTGACATTATATAGTCTACTGCGTTCTTAGTGCTCTCAACAAGCCCAACCCAATGAATGTAATAATACCGATCGCCATTAGCGATATGTACAGATAAAGAAGCGCTACAGCCAAAATTAGATTCAAACCTATCATTGGTTCTATCAATTTAGAGACAACAAGCATCGCACAGCCTGCTATCAACAATGCTGTCGTTACTTTTGACGTTTATCTAAATCCAATTCCAAATGACACGAGGAACAAAAATTAGCTTTGCATAATCTTATATAACGCTAAGTTTATAGAACCAAACGGTTATACATTAGGCATGGACAAGTTCTCTGCAGTGGCTGACCCGAAGAGAAGGGCCATGCTGGACTTGCTTGTCAAGCGTGAGCGCTCTGCAGGTGAGTTGGTGACTGCATTTCCAGACATTAGCCAACCTGCTGTATCAAAGCACCTAAGAATTCTCAAAGATGCGGGTCTTGTCGATATGCGTGTCCAAGCTCAGCAAAGAATCTACAGTCTCCAGCCAAAGGGTCTGGCCGAACTTGATGCATGGATAGCAAAGTACAAGGTATTTTGGTCTGACAGCCTTGATGCGCTTGAGCAACACCTGTCCGAAAAGAAGGGAGCGAAAAGGAAATGAACGCTAGCCAAAAAGGAGAAGTAATAATCGAAGGCGACTATGCAACTCTGAAGTATGAGCGGAGACTCGCGCATCCCCGCGAAGACGTCTGGAAGGCAATCACAGATCCAAAAGAGCTGGAATTGTGGTTCAATAACAAGGCAGTCATCGATGGCCGCAATGGCGGGACAATCGATTTTGTGACCAGGCCCGCAGGATTTCATACCACAGGCCGCATTCTAGTTTGGGACCCTCCTCGCGTGTTTGAGCACGAGTGGCACACCGCTCCTCACCCGCAATTGCCGAAGGGCGAAGCTGAAGCTGTCATCCGCTGGGAACTTGTACGGGATGGCGACTCTAGCACCATCCTCACCTTGACTTTCAGCCGTCTAACCAAGCCGACCGCTCTTCGTTTCGCTTCGGGATTGCATGCATACCTTGATCGCCTTGCGGCGCAACTCGACCACAGGGCGCTTCCGGACTGGCAGAAAACACACGATGCAGCCAAGGGATTCTATCCTTCTTAGCGAGCAAGTACTGATTGCACTCAAGGCTACTCAGATGTACCGCTTTGGATACATTCGAGATTTTTCGAATGCATGAATATATGTTCATATAACGCAATGGTTATATAACCCGTTGGTTATTATTACAGGCATGGATACATTAGAAATGAATCCAAAATCAAACTACGTGAACGACAGTCAAAATGAATCTGCAAAAAGCGCGAAGGAAATCGTAATGGAGTACTTACAGGCATTGATAGAACGCCGGGACTTCAAATCTGCCAGAAGCTACCTGAAAGACAACGTAACGTACGTGTCGCCTCTCAATTCATTTGATGGAGTGGAACCGTACCTCAAGTATAATGAAAGCTTACACCTGCCGAAACCAGATATCAAAAAGGTTTTCACCGATGGAGACGATGTCTGCCTCCTCTATGAAATGACTCTTACCACCACGCCGCCTGTAACGTTCCCTGTATCTTTTTGGGCGCACATCGATGGCGAGAAAATAAGTTCGATAAAGCTTGTTTTCGATCCGCGACCTTTCATTCGGCCAGGAAGATAGGTGAGATGGTAAGGTTGCGGTTCCCGGAGTCGAGGAAAGCAAAGGCTTCAACACAGACCGAGCTTCAAGCACTTTTGGACAGTCGAGTCGAGGCATGTCGGGCACAGGACATTGATCGACTCATGTCACTTTATTCCCCCAATATTGTTTATTTCGATTGTGTACCTCCTCTCCATTTCACCGGCTCCGATGCAGTCCGGCGCAATTTCTTGCGGTGGTTTAATGAATATGAGGGCGAAATCGGCTTGGAAACCCGCGACTTGAATATTGCGATCAGCGGGGATGTCGCGTTTGCACATATGCTTCACCTCGACAAAGGAAACACCCACCTGGAGAATGGGCTTGAGTTTTGGCTACGTTCTACCGTTTGCTGCCAACGGTCAAATAATAAGTGGTTGATTACGCACGAACACATCTCACTGCCTATCAAGCCAGATCTTTGGAGTACCGTCTTGAAGGACATTGCGCGCTAACCTGTTTGGACCAGATACGACGCGACTATTGCGGCCACATCATGTGCGGTTGCAAGTCTACTTAAGATACTAGCAACTTGGCAGGTGACTACAAAAATCTCATCATTTTGCGCTAGAGGAAAAGCTTCCTGAGATTGCAAATTTGATTGCTGGGTTCCTTGACCTCAACTTAATAAACATTGGGTCCACTTTTTCAACGTTTTTTATTTTAGGCGGGCCCAGAGGGACTCAGCAAGAAAAACGTTCAAAATTTAGACCCAGATACATTGAGGAGATCAGTCCTACTCCTAGGACACGCTTTAACCTTTAGTGCATACACTGCGTAAATACGTTGTAATTACGGCTGGTAGAGAACATAAGCCCTCTGAAATCTTTCTGCCGCACATATATTCACTATATCCTGATGGGCTGAGCAAAATTCAACGGATTCTTCAATAATCACCAACGGCTAACTACGATATAACCACTGATTCTTCCACAAATGATCCCTCCTCTATAACAACAGAAGGGGATACAACATCAACTATTCTCATGCTCGTAAGGTCACCACTTATTGACTGATAAAGAGGGTCATTATCTACTATCACCATCGTCGATGGCTGCTGGGACAGCTCTGTTGTCTCTGGTATCTCTCCTGCGTTATTATAGTCTTTGTTATTTCTTGTTGTTGTACTAATGCAGGAGATAGACAAGAGCCTGGAGCAAAAAGAAAAGCGAATCCTCCCGCTATTAGAAAAGCAAGTACTCTCAGCGTAGAAAGCTGCTCGTGTACTTTTCTCGTACTTTTTACTTTGCTCTCTTTAGTGCCATAGAAATAATATTTGTGGATAAGTTATCACTGAAGAACTTACTTGTTTTTAACTAGTCGACGTTGGTGCAGATTCGGTGGGATTAGATTCTTTTCATGTAATGGACTTCTATTGTTGAAACTTTAAGGTTATCTATCAATCTTTTTTACGAGCCGGGCTAAACGTGAACTGACATTGATATGTTCTACGATCATATTTTCTATGAAAAATCAATTGCGTAACCGGCATTACATCTATAGATTATATTTGCTTCCATTATCAAGGAGTTATTATTGCTCATACTCATTCAGAATAGTTTGAATACATGTTCATGAGTTCTTGGATGAAGATGAACCTTAGCCTATAGAACCTCTGTAGAAAGTCAGGGGTCAAATTTTATCACAGTCCTAGCCCTAGCCCGCTGCTCTTGGCGGAGGCTGAATTATAACTAGTCTTACTTTTTGCTCTGTGTTGCTACCTGGCTGTAGGAAGCTTTCCATTTAGCAAGGGAATACTAGTAAGGATCTATTGATCTCCATTTTCTTTTTCATATCATCTCCTCCAAGTGCCAGCTTCATTATAACCATCCACTCAAAATGACTTTGGAAGTGAGTGAACGTTTGCTATGAAACCGTGTTTGCTAGTATATGGTAGTCTTAGGTTACAATATCACATTCTTGGTACTCTTAATGATCAAGTATGTGGTTACTATGATAATGATATAATCACAACCCTTGGTGTAGACAGCATTGGTAATGGTGGATCTGACAGTGGCTAATAAGGAATTTGGCCTTTGAATTCAAAGAAGAACCATGTGCTTATAAAGTTCTAACCTTGAGTCTTGTATTGAAACCAAGACATGGTGACTGGTAGCTACAAAGGTCTGACATATGGTCAATACTGCAGGTTAACTTCCCCCTGCTTTGCGTTTGGGTTGAGGAGTGATGACGGTATAAGGCAGCAAAAAATTGTGTCAATGAGACAATCTCTTAATGCCATTGAAGAGTATACGCAGGAGTAGCGCTTCCATCAGATGTGAATGACGTCAATATACTCCAATCTTGAACATCTAAAATGCATAAAAGTAATGTGTGAGTATAGCATCGGATGGTTTCTATCGCAGAGATTGAATCGCTTATACAAAGTAGTGATATCCTTTTTGCCATAGTAATAATTGTAGGCACTGCAATTGGAGTTAAATTAGCAGATCTATTGTTGAAAAAGATGCTCAACCTTGCCAAACGTACCAAAACTAATTTTGACGAAGTGATAATAAAATCAGCCAGAATTCCAGTACTTATTGGCATCATCATCCTGGGTATGTGGATTGGTATAACTCAAATTGGATTTCTAAAACCATATTCAGATCTGCTTAACGATGTGTTTTCTGTAGCTTGGCTACTACTAGCTGCATTGATGGCTCTAAGAGTTATTGATGTGGCAAGTATGGTATATACTAGAGTTTGGTTTAGACAATCAAGAGATAGTGCGCAATCATTTGTTAACCCACTATCTAGACTAGGAAAAGGATTAGTCGCTCTTTTAATTGGGCTAGCTGCAGTAGCAATATTCTTTAATTTAGATGTAAGCCAGCTTGTTTTCGGCGGAGGATTATTTGGACTAGCCATAGGTTTGGCACTTCAGCCTGTCCTATCAGACATCTTTTCTGGCCTTTCCATTATAAGCCAAGGGTCTTTTAGGGTTGGAGACAAAGTTATTCTAAATTCTGGAGAGATAGCCAAGATAACGGAGATACGCCTGCAAAATACTATACTTCAAGACATGACTACGGGAAACTATTATTTTTCCATTTCAAATACTGATTTAAGCAAACAAAAAGTCACTATACTGTATGATGGTGTGCTATATGTATCAATACCGTTCAAAATAAATTACAATGACTTGGAACGTGCTTTGGATATAGCAATGAGAGTAGGCAAAGAGATTGATCTGTTGGCAAATGCTCCAGCTGTTAATATTGTCGAATTAAATGAGAGTAAAGCTAAACTGCAGCTTTCATTATGGATAAGGGATATCACCAAGAAGAGTCAAGTAGTTACACAGACATCTTCAAAACTTGTGCGTGAATTAAAGAAAGAAGGGATAGATATAGGCGGCTCTGTTAACTTAGGGCAAGTTCCATAGCTAGGTATATCCTAGCATTACATTGGTCATGGAACGTACTAGAACACACCTAGCTATCAGGTGAAATTCTTTCGCCACATTGCTTTCTAAACCTTATCCACTCCTCCACTTCGCGATATGCCTCTGGTGTCATGAACGTGATATACTAGTCTGGAGTTGCCGCATAAACCACCACTCTGGCACATACAAGCTTTCCATCCCGTTCCATTGGTATGATATGCCCATATTTCAGATAACTCTTTGCTCTTGGAAGGCCTCTTGCTATCTTAGCCCAAGGCATTTGCAGATCAGCCATATCGCAGAAAAGTTTAATGCTCTTTACGTAGTTGCGCACCGTGTCTATAGCTGTTTCTTTTCGGTTAATTTGTTCACATTTAAGCTGAAAGAACTTCAGGACGGAGTTGAACGCGTAAACAGGATCTACGCTTGCTTTGGATGCAAACATTCAAGCTTTTTCTTCCTTTCTGCCCGTATATACTACTACTGCTCCATCTCTTCCAAAAACTTCTTATGCGATTCTATAGTCTTTTCACATTCTTCTAAGTCCTGTTTGAGCTCTTCTGAATGCTGTGGTAATGATGAAGACTCTTCTTCTTCTATTTGTCTCTTGAGAGTTTGTCTGATAACCTCTAGTTCTTGTATCTGTCGTCTATAGTATATCGTCGAAATGTGCAAATAACGTTTCTGAAGTTCCTCCCCCCTCTTGGTTTTACTACTACTTTTTTCGATAGCCCGCTGAATTAGTGTCTGCGCTTCTTTTTTCCTTTCAACCGATTCTGAAGGATCATTGATTATAGCTTCTGCTTCGTCGAGAATATTGGACATCTCTTTCTCCATTGCTTCGTCATCGTCCTTTGGTGTAGTCATGATGATGATAATGACTGTGATGGCTTCCATTATTTCTTGTTATTCTCTCATTTTGTGTTGCATTGGTAAGGCGTCTTCGTTTAGTAACAATGGTGACGCCCACAAAGAGGTAGAGGGCGCGGGTTCAAACCCCGTCCAAGGCTTTTATAATAATATATCTATATCGTCATCGCTCTCCCAGCCTGAGCTACCAAGGCAGTCAAACTCAGAAACATAGTGGTTACATATGAAAATATGTGATACCTTGACATTAACGCCAGTAAAGATGAAAATAAGAGGGATATTATTGATCTATGGCATAGAGCCTGAAGAATGTGTTGATATACTAATCTTAGACTACTGAATTGGTAAAAAATTGAGTGACCTGCAGACTTTGTTGTTAAAAAACAAGGGCCCAGAGGGTTCCGAGAGAAAAACCCTTCAAAATTGAGACTCAATGCAATTGGAGGGCGGGTTCGGTGGAACCCAGAACGATATCGGTTCTTTCGCGGGAGCTTCTTCTATTAATTTGATTCTGATGGAACTCACAGCAATAGTTTTTTCCTTTTATCATTACAGCTGATCAACGGCAACTTTAAAGTACTTCAGGCAATGTTATGCTACGAAATAGCAAGTGAGAAATAATAACAAGTTGTTTTATTTTTTGATGAGGTACGGTACGAATATCTTATTAACCAAGCTTATGAAGTACTCTTGTAATCTCTTCTTCGGTAAATGCCTTCAATGTGTTAGTCCTGACATTGCCAAGACTGCCAAGTTTCAGATTAAATTCCATTGCTGCCTCGTCGTTAGGAGCCTCCAAGATGCCTATTGTATCATATTCTCCAAATGTCCAATAGACTGTAAATTTCCCTCCGATCTTTTCTGCCTCACTTCTTGCTGCATCTACACGTCTTGTAGTATCTTTAACATTTCTTATTCCTTGTTCTGTAAAACGAAACAAAATGAAATAACGTTGTACCATGTCT
>CAYWRR010000107.1:0-7407 GCA_964460425.1 uncultured Nitrososphaera sp. | reverse complement strand
ACAAGATAGTCTTCCAGTTATGCTTCATTGCGACTATTTTGCTGTCAAGGTCTACTTTATCCACATGCTGTCATCTCCTGCTAAGTTTTTTTCCACTTTCTTGGTAGCTTTAACATACATAGCTGGGAGGTTAAGGCAGATCAGCATACTCTGGTATTTCCCTATCAACATGCTATTGCCACTTATTAAAGCTCTCCCTCTTTTCTCCGCGTTTTTAACCAACTCCTAGTAGACAGCGAATCTGTTATTACTAGAGTACTTAAGTCAGGCGGTAATTCTTTGCTTTTGCAAGTAACGTCTAATGAAAATAAATGCGGCGCTTCCTGCTAGAAGGTGGTTGTTGTTATAGCTGGTGCCAATCGAAGAGACAAAAAGTAAAATTATTGAGCATTACTTTAATGAGCAAAAGATTTCAGCTATAGCAATAAGGCTTCACATGATATAGATGAATCATGTGTAAAGCGATGCGGACAGCGTTTCATGTGTAAAAACTACATCTGCAGCATACGAATGGGCCAGAATCGTGATTGTTATTTCTCTTTTTATGAGTACCCTGCTCAGTTTTTGAAATAACAAGCACGAGGTGACTCAAAACCAGTCCTGAACACTACTGTCTGCAATGGATACATTTGCCACATTTCGTTTAGGAAAATGAATTTATATAATGTAAGGCTCGTCTAGAATGTGGAAAGTAAAGTCAAATATTTGGCGGTTGCTGCCTTGGCAGTCTCCTTCCTAGCAGTGTCTATGGCTGACACAAACAAATACTCGGCTATTGCGCAATCTCCAGAGACAACAGTTTCAATGGCTGAAGGGTCTCAAGCCCCAGATAATCCCGAATTCTATGTCCCTCCAGAGGTCGCTGTAGAAGCTGGTGAAAATGTTACTTGGACAAACGATGACACAGCAATACACACTGCTACTTCAGGAAAGGACACGACACCTGATGGGATATTTGATACCAGCCTTGTTTCGCCAGGTCAAAGTAAATCTGTGGTTATGCCAAGGGAGGAAGGTGAATATCCATACTTCTGCACGCTACACCCGTGGATGACTGGAACTGTGACTGTCAGTTAGGAGTCCATAACTGTGCTAAGGATATTTAATGCACACGTTTGAGTGGCCGGCACAAATTATAGGTGACTTCGTGAATGTCATAAGAATACCCATTTTCATACGGTTTTAGCATGCAGCGAACAAAGTTTCAGTGAAACGGAGAAAGAAATGAACTTTTTATAAAGGCTTAGCCCTTCTTTTTCTTTAAATAACGTCTAAGTAGAATAAACGTAGTGCTTCCAGCGACTAAGCTACTAAAAAAGACGATTGTTGATATTGCTGGGCGGTTACTTGTTTCAGCCTTAAATTCTAAGACCCTATATGATTGCGTATCTGCATCAACATCTGCTCCAGCAGGGGATCCTACTGAATAGCCGTCGTATACGAAGTCAATATGCCCGGAACTATTCGATGTATACGCATTCCAAAACGAATCATTGACACTTATCATTACCTGAGCATCCGGAGGGAAATTCCCTATTATGTACCTCGTGCTAGCCTTCTTATCGTTAGAAGGTAAAGGCGATTTCTCCATCCATTTCTTATATTCTTGATTTGCATTAAAATCCTTACCGATTGAAAATATTTGTACGTTCTCTTCAGAAGGAACTGCAAACATATTCAATGTGTTGACAAGTACGTTTTTAGAAGTAGGCTGTATTAGAAAGGTTGCGTTAGAGGGATAGGAGTTAACAGGGATTTTCTTGTTATTCGCTATAATTCTGTTATCAGTATTTTCCAAAACGATGTTACTTGAATTATCAAAGAATCTTAATGTAGAGTTATCAAAGTATGTATTCCTTATAATGTTATACGTACTATTTTGCCGTATATAATAATTATAGGGGGTATTAGCAGAGACGTTATTCTGCTCAAGGTAATTTCCAGTTGTGTTGAGAAGTACCACGCCACTTCTTGAGTTTTCTGTAATATTATTTCTGCCCAATGCATTGTCCAGAGTATTCCTGACATAAACCCCTGATCCACGAGAGTGGGCTATCACATTTTGTTTGATACTGTTATTAGTCGATTCATCATCCAAAATTATACCATTCGTCAAGCTATCTGTTATTGAATTTTTGTTAACTATATTATTAGATGAGTTGTGTGCTATTGTTAACCCAAGCCTGTTTTGTAGCATCATATTGTCATCCACTATAATGTTAGAAGAATTCCATATTGCTATTGCCGACCCGTTGTTGTCTTCTAATGCATTTTGTTTGACAGTAGAATTTGTGGTATCTTGATTCAATACTATACCATTCCTATTATTATCCACGATATGATTGGATCCGATCAAGATGTTTTCACATTCTCTGGTACAAAACACTCCATGATGCTTGTTGCCAGATATTTCGTTGTCGAGAATTTCTATATCTTTTGATTTATAGAGGTTCAAACCATGTTGCAAACTGTTCTGTATAGTGTTATTTCCGATCAAAACATCTGTAGCATTCGTTGTTAGGTAGATGCCTCTAAAGTTATTGGAAATAGTATTATTTTGTAATATGCTTCCTGATCCAGAATAGTAGGAAATCCCCCAGGTATCTTTAAGTCCATTAAATCCTAGGCCGCTAATGATTGAATTAGTAATGTTCATCTGTCCGGTACCTCCCCAATGCATTAATAGATAGCTGCGAGGTAAAGATCTGTTACTATTCTCAGAAGATACGGCTTCGGTATTGCTTGCTGAGTTCCATGAGCTAATTCTTGTCTTGTCTACAATTAAATTCCCATGGACTACTATGGAATGGGCGTTGCCTGCAGTAGAATTTATCTTTAGCCAACTTGTGTCTGTGGAATTTATGAAGAGGGTAGCTCCATTTTCTATTAAAATATCGGCGTTAAGGATCCAATTCCTATTAGTAGTCCTGTTAAGAACCGACGAGTTACTGATAATCTGGTTTATTGTACTAAGGTTGGTACTTCCCCCACAAACATAGATAGTGCTATTAATGCTATCATATGCGACACATGCATCACCATCAGCTTCTGTAGACGAATTGGGAGCCAATGATGGTGAAATCAGTGCTGAGCTATTCTGCAATACGCTGCTAGTGTTAACGTATGTATTGGATCGTAAATCTCTAATATTTCCATTGCCAGGAGAATGGCTGGTGCTATCTATTACAATAGGCAGGTAGGTACCTAACGCACCTAATTCGGATATCGTAAAAAGAGAAACTAGTAAGAGAAAAAAAATGGCTGTATGACCCATTTGCTCTTCTATAAAATCGACTCCATATAAAGACGATTACCAATATTAACTATATTCTAGAATCTATGAATGATAAATTCTTCTTAAAGATTAGAAAGCTCTCTGCCAAGATTTATAACATGTTAAAATCTCATCCATGAATGTGGGGCATCTACAATACAACCATAGAAGTTTATTGTTATTTCTTGCATTTGGCTTGCTGCTCACTTTGAATACAGCTGCCCTAGGTGTTCCTATCTATACCAACATAAATGCTCAAGTAGATGATAATGGACCCTACGTCGGTGTCAATATGAGGGGAGTTCACACTGCTGTATCTGAACAGAAGGCCAATGTCACGACACCACTACCGCCGAATTACTACGAAGACAGCTTTAGAACTCTCGCAGAGGCTGGTATGAACCATGTTCGATACACGTTCTACTGGGAAGCATATGTTGTCGACCCTGTAGCTTTTATGAATGAACTTCAGATGGTAGCCAACGCGGCCGACAAATATGGAATAAAGGTAATTTATGACAATCACCAATTTCATACTTCATCTTACCTGAATCCGCAAAGAGGAAATGGGTTCCCATCTGCACTAGTTGAAAGTGATCCCAAATTTTCATATGGTGCCGGTGGTTCTCCGAAGTACGAAACAGCAAACCTGTGGTGGACAGATTGGTGGAATAGGTCGATAAAGGATGTAAATGGAACAGATGGGTGGGTCCTTTTACGAGACTTCCTGCAAACAATCGTAAATGCTACAGATAATCATCCAAGTACGCTGGGATACGAAATACTCAGTGAGCCGCAGGTACATGACCCTGATCAGTGGAAGATGATTGGCGCGTTTAACTCCTATATGGTCAATGAACTACGGAATTTAACGCAGAAGACTTTGGTTTATAGTATGAATATCCCCGTTGATCTAAAGAGCCCTATAGGTGTCAACCCTACAAATTTGGCAGACATGTCACCCGACAACAAGACCAATGTAGTTTTTAAGATAAGCCTCTATGGTATACCAGAGCCTGATACGTACCAGGGAGACAGACTTGCAATTTTCCTGCGAACATCAGAAATCAATCAAGTGCCATTGTACGTCGGTGAATGGAACAATGTACTGCGCGAAGCAGCTATAAACGAAGAGGGTGAAAGAGTTTTCAATATAAATCCTGAACGGAGCGACATCAGTCAGGACGAGGCGAATTTAATAGTCGAGACATTCAAAGATATAGGTGCATGGGGGACAGCTTACTGGCAATGGAGACTTCAACCCCATCAAGTGGATAACTATAACTTGGTGAACGCTACAGATGGAACAATTGGTACTACCCAGTACTTTGATATACTAAAAAACGCGTACCAGAATTCCTACGGCAATTTACTAGCGAATCAGAGTACAGCCCTTCCGGGTCCGGCGTGACTTAGTCTCAAATGATACTACTATGCTAGTACAATAAATCAGATATATGCAGTAAGGAAACAAAATCATGAATCCAAAGAGTATTTCATCGGCATGATTCGCGATTCTGGAACATCTCAATATGCACGATTAAAGTAGATATCACCGTCTCCAGTAGTATTATCAGTCAATGCTACATACAAGTTATTTGCAGAAACAACCATCTGTGGTCCGTAGGGTGCCCCAACCAGGTCTTTAACCTCTTTTTGTATTTCTTTTTCTATTACTTCCATATCATTTAGCATCTCTCTCTTTCTGCGGATCTATCAACAGTCTTACAATATGTTTTCCATGAGTAAAATAAAGTTCAGCCTGGATATGGTCTTCCATGGCTCGTGCGCTCAGCACCTTAAAGTCACAGAAATCAAGTGGAAAACGCATGTATATTTCTCTTACCAACAATATGTGAATACGATTACTGATATACATGCCGTCTTGAAATGGACATTGATATCTGTAATCACCTGTTCTTTCACCGTAGTATTTACAGTTTGCGCACCCACTTGATTTATGATCACTGTTACTATTGAGCTTGCAGCTACAATAGTCAGTATGCCTATCATTAGAATAAAGGTTATTGGACCGGATATTTTTAGTGTATACCTGTTGTTATCGTCACTCATTTCATATCTTTCTAATAGTTACATTACTTATTCGTGTATTCTTCAGATACTCATTGTCCAGCGCATTTGCACGTATCAATACCTGATGACTTTCCCCCAGGAATGGTTCAGCCAGTTAGCCACCTTTGAATCGAAGCACCTTAAAGTCATAGAACCTTAACTTTGCTTCATTTGCCTTCAATATGATCATAGGACTACCCCAGTGAATTGCCTCACCATCTCTGAATGAACTGTCAACGAATTTCATATCACTACCCCAGTCGTCTGCATCCACAGTCTTCTTAACTAATCGACCATCATAGTATGTCTCCATGACAACACTTGCACTTTCCTCATAGATACGATGTTCAAACTCTGTGGTTTCTCCTACTTGAGAGCCTCTGTCAGGTCCTTCGGGATTCTTCTTTGTATAGGTTGCATGATACTGTTCCTTTTCATGGTTAAACTTGCCGTCACTTGATTCTAATGTGAAATGATAACCACTTCCACCTTTGCGTTCACAGTCTGTGTCGTTGCCGTGACGGATTGAGTTCAACTCAATTGTAAATGAGCCGCCATCACTAATCTGTTCAATCTGCACCTTGCCCTTGATAATCAGATTGTTTGGAAAGTCGTTTGGTGTGTCCCAATATCTACGGGCTTGTATCTCTGTCATTCGATTACAGAATTCATTCACACATTCTTCTCTCTGATTATTAGATAGTAATTTGGTTCCCTCTACAAAACATCTGCCTCTCAATGTGCTAGCGGCCAATGTTATAGATCCATCACTGTTGCGGATGGCATTTGCTTGGCTGTCACCAAATCGGTTGCTATCATTATACATGGTGAGTAGGTCGAACATTACTGTTGGCTCGGGAGTTACTGGTTCTCCACCTTCACCGTTAATGCCTTCATCTTTATTTGGTATTATCTCTCTAACACTAAGCCCATATGTATCAGTCTTAGTCGTGACGGTATCTATTCTCGAATAGAATATACCGTCACCACCATGTTTAATTCCCTGATTCTCTAGGTACGGAGCTCCCGTTAGCTGTCCTCTGTCAGTCGCTCTGTACCATAGTTTCCAGTTATTTGCTGGCTTTCCATTCACCAATCCATCGTTGTCAATATAGCACAGGAAGTGCACGTTTTTTTCGTCGTTCCATGTTATTGCTGCGACTCCTATCCATCTATTCTTTAGTGAGTTTATCTTTTTTGGCAGCTCACCTGAAAATTCTACTTTATTAGAAAAATCAGGTGTTTTTGGGTGCTTCGGATATTCCTTTTTAAACGAAGGCTTTCCGTCTTGCTGTACCCCTATTGCATAACATCTACCCTGTTTTGCGACAGAATCAGTATGTGTGCCACCTAAAAGTTTGATGGATATCTCCTCGCTATTCTTTGATAGATTAATCTTGTAATATCCAGAGTGCTCAATAGCAGTAATTCCTCCTATCTCTTTGTAGAATGTATCTCTAGTTCCGGTATTATGAGATGAATGTTTGTATGACATAGAATCAAACCACTTGCCACCTGCTTTGTCGTGCATTATTTTTTTGATACCAAACTTGTTCAGATGATCCGGAGGTGGAGGTGGAGGCGGCGGTAACTCTTCCCTTATTTGACCTAATAGCTCAACTGATATTATCTTTAGAACCTGATTAGAGGACACCTTAATATATGCTGCTAGGACTGGAGAATCTGCAAATTCAAATACATCAAACTGATTTTTCTTGAACGTATTTGACAGGACAGGTACCTTAGCCCAGGTCACATTATCAGAAGAACTTTCTAGCTGGTAGTCATATGGTCCACCGCTGAATTTGAGAGCAATGCCTTTTATTTTCCCAACTCCGCCAATATCTGCTACCATAGATTTACCTCCGAAGTACGTACTTCGTTTACCATCTATGGCATTCACTGCGCTTTCTGGAGTGGTACCTGTTACTTTAAACGCTAAAAGCCCAGATATGCCTTTATCCTGAGCTATTACTTGTTCTATCGGTGGCTCGACATGTGTTACCTTAACCTCTACACGTTCTGTTGGACCATTATACAACTCGTACAAATCATTCACG
>CAYWRR010000106.1:0-7428 GCA_964460425.1 uncultured Nitrososphaera sp. | reverse complement strand
AGGAAAAAACAATTCTTTATCTCATCTTCAATGAGTTTATTTTTTGGTGATTATTGCAAAGTGAAGTCAGTGATTCGCTACTGACTACCTATTGCACCTCTGTGTCGATATTCTTTATTATTGGAGCGGTGGTTGGAGGTAATCTGTACTTATGAGTTAGTAGTTTCTTAAGGGCGGCAGTTTGTAAAACCGTCTTTTATTAAAATATTAAGAATATTCGATGAAAATCATCCATCATATTATTAGTCATTATGATGATTTGAATAGTCTCCCTGCTCTTGCTAGTGAAGGTGCCAAGATGTAAAAAATTCTCTTTGGTGTTGGCGTGCATTTTCTTCATATTCTCTCTAACTCCTCAGCAAAGGTATATAGATCAGGCGTGCTTTTTGTTGCGTTCAAAACCTTCCGCCGCTTTTCGTCATTTTGCACCACTTGTATTATGAGCTTGCTGGTATAGCTCAAGAAGTCTCTTTGTTTGTTCCTATCCTGTCACAGGCAATAGTTTTGGATCAAGCAAACCAACTTGAACAAGAAGAGATGCTTGATCCCAGTATATGTGTTCATGAGCAATCTTGCCATCTTTAAAATTCATTATTACTACATGAGGAAGTTCAACATACTTACCAGTAGGAGGAACCCTTGGTAGCATGAAATCAATTTCTCTATCATGAGTGAAGCTGACTATGAGCTCATCAACAACCTGGTTTCTGCCAACAGTTCTTGAGATGCGTACAATCTTTGTGTCATCAGGCATTTTTCCTATAAAGTGATTCTTATAGAAATTATAAACACCAACATAGCCTATACCTCCAGTCATCACGGGTACATGATGAACATAAGGCTCCTTGGTCATTGTTTCCATCGTTGCATCCACATCGTGATCTTGAAATTCATGTTTGATGTGCCTGTCAAAGACAGCAACTAGATTAGGCTCCGGACTATGATTATCATCATTAGCCAAAATATTTCTACTTTTGCTCATAGTCTGGAACTAGTATAATTTTTTTTCGATTTCTGAGCTTGCTTCAATTCTTGATTGAAGTATTTTCCCCATGATCTTTGTCAAAAGGCGATCTTTAATAACCTTAATAACCAGCTGGGCTCCAGCAACCGCTAAATCAAGCCGATGGTCAAAGTTTTGATTTTCACAAATGCGGGTAGGCTTTTGTTTTCCACTCTTAACATGATGCTAGCATTCTATCTCAATCATATACTGCCTTATATTGTACAACCTTATTGATCATTACTGGCATATATGGTGGGAACAAAAAATACTGATCAAGAGAAAGAAAACAACTATACCGAAATAAAGGCCGCAAGACCTGATGAGCAATATTTGGACCTAACAAGTGGAAAGGAACCTGAAGATTTGACACCGAAGCAACAGACGTGCGATATTTGTGGGTTGACAGCCCGCAACAAAGAGGAATTACAAGATCATATTAGTAATGCACATATGAATATAGCTGATGTAGAATAGACTCTATGTTAGTTTACTCTGTGAGCATATGTTCAAGAACTAGAGCCTGGAAGGGAGTTCACTGTGCAAGAGCGCGCCTATGCAATGGAAATACTTTACCTGGAATAAAGCCTAGCATTTCAACACGTCTCCATATGCTAACACTGGTTGGTTCTGCACCTAGGATCTGATTCCAAGCCTTATCTTTATTTGTACTTTATTGCCACTATGTTCTTTCAGAACCGATATTGTTATCTACAACCATGTGCAAGCATTAACCAGCTTTCACATATGGCGTTTGCTTTGACGCCCAACTTCTATATTCTTGAATACATGATAATCACCTTCAGTAATCTGGGTAATGTGGAAAAAAAGTCTAAAAGAACTCAAGCTAGAAAGTGCAAGTCTACGTCTTTGTTATTATTCTGGAAAAAGTAGCAGTTGTAGTAGCTCATTGTGTTGCCATTGCGTTATGTATTCTAGATAATCACTAACCCAACTAGAGCGACGCAGCTAATTAAAAATCTTGATAAGAGTATTTCATTAAGAAGCATTCTGAATATTTAATAATTATATATAAATAAACACAAACAGGCTTAAAAATCGTAAAGCTATAAAAATTCTATTCTCTATCATTTAATGAATATATAATTGTCATCCACCGAATCCGTTAAGGTTAGGGACTTTATTTACAGATATTTTCAGCTTGCCCAAAGCAAGGAGATAGAAAAGATAGAGGAATTTCTTGATCCGCGCTTTACGAAATTTGGCGACTCGCCACCCTACGATAGACGTGATTTTGGAAGGGCACTCATGCTTGAACAGTTACATTTTGCCAGCCTCTCTGACTATGATTTCAAGATCGAAAACTTGAACATTGAGGTAATGGGCGATGTTGCACTTGCTACTTTTTTGCTTGAAGTTACCGGCATGATAATAGACGACTACAGCTTCCGTGGTACATCTGTCAATAACAAGTCTAGAGTAACGATTGTCTTGCAAAAAGACAAAAAGGATCAGTGGAAGATGGTTCACCAGCATTTGTCTAAACTTGCAGGCTAGTCAAAAGGCACTGAGTGGTTGACTGTAGTCCTAACAACCTTCTGACTTTCCTTGTGGCTTGACTTGTCATTCTCCTTTTCCTCTAAAAAGATGCCGTATGCTTCTTTGGCATCGGCGTTCTTGTGTATTATTGCATGCACTGCCTTCATCATTGCTGCAGGCCGATCTGACTGCCAGATGTTTCTTCCCATGTCCACGCCTACAGCACCGTGCGTTATTGCATTATGTGCAAGCTTCAGTGCTTCTGGCTCGGGGAGTTTCTTGCCGCCTGCAATTATAAGTGGAATAGGGCATCCTTCGACCACTTGCTCAAAGTTTTCGCAATAGTACGTCTTTACTACATGTGCGCCAAGTTCTGCAGCGACTCTGCATGCTAGTCCAAGGTAACGTGCATCACGCCTCATCTCCTTGCCGACTGCAGTCACTGCAAGAACAGGTATTTCATACTTTTCGCCCTCATCTACAAGCTTTGCTAAATTGGCAAGTGTCTGGTGCTCATACTTACCGCCTACAAATATTGATAGGGCAAGGCATGATGCATTAAGCCTGATCGCTTCTTCAATTGAAGTCGTGATCGTTTCTTTTGAAAGATCTTCTCCAATGATGCTGGTTGCGCCAGAAACACGCAGCACTATTGGAACGTCACACTTGGGGTCAACTGATGTCCTCAAGATGCCTCTTGTGAGCATAAGGGAGTCAGCGTAGGGCAAAAGTGGGTCTATAACTCTTCTTGGAACCTCGAGACGCTCAACCGGCCCAAGAAAGTAGCCGTGGTCAACTGCGAGCATGAGGCAACGGCCATCTTCGGGATGAATTATCTTAGCTAGTCTGTTTTGCATTCCCCAGTCCATGGTCGATCAGCTCAGAGACAGGCGATTTTTATTATATATAGTTTCATTAATCTGTGGTTATGATTACCTTCATGGCATTATTGGCCTCATAAGCGCATTTTACCGCCTCTGCAGCCTTGCTAATGTGAAACCTATGAGTAATAAGGGATCCTATATCTAGGCGAGCTTCTGCTATCAGCTTTAGCGCTTGGTTTGTTTCAATTTCAGATGCCGCATAGCTTGGGATGAGCGAGTGTTCGCTCGAGTAGATCTTACTCATGTCGTAGGACATCTGCGACCCTTTGGGGGGGACTCCAAAGAGCACTATCTTACCACCTCTCCGAGTCAGGTCAAATGACTGAAGTAGTGCTTTCATATTCCCTGTCGCAATAATGCAAATATCGGCACCCCTTCCACCTGTTTCTAACTTGATATTATTTGCAAAGTCGTGATCAGAAGAAATAGGATTGAACACATGCACGCCATATTTCTTGGCAAAGTCCAAACGATAATCATTGATATCAATGACAAATATCTTGCCTGCCCCAAATATCAGAGCCAAGAGCACGTGCATCAATCCGGTTGGGCCAGCGCCAAGTATCACGACATCGTCTCCCTTTTGGAAGCTGCACTTCTTCCATGCCTTAATACAGCATGCAAGCGGCTCAACAAGTGATGCTTCATCAAACGATACATCGTCTGGCAGTTTTATCAAGCCACCTCTTAACACGTTCCACTCTGGCACTAAGAAATGCTCTGCCAGACCGCATGGGCTGATGTTGCTAGTCTGATAGGCTGGGCACATCGTATAGTCACCATGAAGGCAGTAATGACAACAATAGCAAGCTACATGGTGATGGATAAAGACACGGTCGCCACATACAAAACCCTTGACAGATTTGCCAATTCCTACAACCTCACCTGCAGGCTCATGACCAAGCCTGCCTGAGGCCATGCTATATTCGCCATAGATCTTTTCCAGATCCGACCCGCACAGCCCGCAGGCGCGCATTTTGACAAGAACATCACCTGCGCTAGCCAGGTCTGGTACCTTGACATCATCGACATAAACCGCGTTGTGTCCTTTCACAAAGACTGCCTTCATCTTTCTTATACTCTATTCTTACCAAATATAAAGAATAGAATCCGGCTCCATTAACTTAACCACCATCCATCATTAAGGATGTAGTAAACCGTTACCTGTCTGCTCCCACATTGATGTACAATTGAAATAATTTTAGCCAATTCCATACATGCTTCCTGTCGCAAACATGCCTTTTACATGAAAAGTTGTCATCAAAACATTCTGTCCTGTACTTGATATGCTGAATGAACCTCTCCATCAGATTCTTCAGTTCAGTACCATGCACTATGTGCTGCAGCCTCAACCATCTGCAAACCTCATTGTACCATGATGCTCCGTCTCTTTGAATATTGGCTTTCTTCCATACCTGTCCCTTAATTTTTTGAAAAACTAGTAACATACAAACAGTGTGTCCTTTCCCTAGATAGGTGCAACATCAAGCATGAATTCAGTGCTGACTAATATGCTATTATCCATAGCCAGTAGTAGCCCCTTCCTCCTTCTATCTGAACAAGTGTTTCGTCAACAAATATGGCTTTGACCAAGCGTCTGTATGTCTGTTTTGAATCTGCTGTCTGCTAATTCCGAATATCTCTGCACCCACTTCCAGATAGTTACATGGCTCCTTTTTGCAATAGATTCCAAGCATTTGGCTGCCAGCCTAAAGCTCCTAGAGCTAAAATACAGGTACAGGCTATGCCTTACTATAGCTGTGGGTTTGTCCTGGTTCTGTTCATGGCAATGAAGAGCTAGGGCATCCCTAGCTATACGAATTAAGTTAACGGAGCCTAGAATTCATCAAGAACCTTTAAATAATAAAAAATAAAATTCATTTGCATCTCTAAATGCTGCTCCCCTCAGAGATAGAAGCAAAATCACTCATTCCAGCCGTCAGGGCTATTCTTGCAAAGAAGCTTATTAGAGAATATTCTCTCAAGGAAGAAGACATTGCCAAGGATCTTGGCATTACACAGGCCGCGGTCAGCAATTATGTGAGGGGAACAAGAGGAGATACAGAGCTCATATCAAAGCTTGAATCAGTTAGAGAAGTCATGCGTATGATAGACGACATTGCCAAGGATCTCTCTACAAACAAAGCTTACACCCCAAGCACACTTGCCAAGTTCGTGGGTCTGTGCAACTATATGCGATATACACTCATTATATGCGACGTTCACCACAGCATTGAGTCAAACATTGATGAACAGATCTGCGAACAGTGCAGAGGTACTTTGGTTCGTGAACACTAGCCCAGTAATTTTTCTACCTAATGATGACTGAAGAATTTAATAATGCTGCTGAAGTGCTATATTAGATAATATATGACTGTAAGCGGAGGGAAACAATGATCAACGGCGAAACCATCGCAGGTATCGCGCTAGTGTTTTTGGCGCTCTTGTTCATCTGGGCGGCAACCATGAACGCTGTATGGGCTAGTATACTTTTGGCTGCCTACCTTATCTTGGCAATTGGCGCAGGCTTCATAGTACTGGGTATAATAACCCTGCGCAGGGCAAAACGTACGCACTCAGAAGAAGGATCTGCCCATAACTACTAGTGTTCACATGTAATGTTTAAAACATTGATCAGTTTCATGCAATACCATGCCTGATGCCTCCGACGACGTTCTGGCAACATTTGCCAATACTGAGAAGACTTTCTTCGAGCTTGCAAGTGAGCAGAGACTAGCAATAGTATTCCGGCTCTATAATAAAGGCGCCAAGATATCTCAACTTGCCAAGGATCTCGACATTACCATGCAAGAGATCCATCGCAATGTCAGTCGCCTGCAGGACGCTGGCCTAATTGAGAAAGACCCAGAGGGCATATTTTCGCTTACCACTTTTGGCAATACTATAATCAAGCAGATCCCAACATTCAACTATCTATCAAAATATAAAGACTATTTTTCCGAGCATGTCTTGGGCGAGCTCCCGATCAAATTTATCATGAGACTGGGGGCGCTTGACAAATGCGAGTTCATCAAGGGTATTGTAGCAATACTTGAGCGTTGGAAGAACATTTACCGGGAGGCTGACCAATACATCTATGAAATTGTGCCGCAAGTACCAATAGATCTGATCGAGCCAGCAGTGACTAGGGTAAAGGAAAGGGCCGTAAGATATAGTTACGTCTTTCCAAAGAATGTTATCATCCCAAAGGGCAGAAAGGAACTTTTGAAAAAGCTTGGTCACAATGAACTCTTGAGCAAAGGGGCAATAGAAAGAAGAATGGTGGAAACCGTACAGGTCGCAGCGATACTGAATGAAAAACATGCCTCAGTCCTTTTCCCAACACAAAAGGGAGAGACTGATATGAACATGATGTTCTTCAGTCCTGACCCCACCTTTCACGAGTGGTGCCTTGATTACTTTCGCTACCGCTGGTATGGCTCTGATATCTTTGATGAAAGTAGGCTAAAAGAGATCTAAATTTTGATCTGGCTACTTCAACCACTTTATAGAAATATCTTGGTATGTACCGCTTGGCAGTATGCGTCTTATTGAAATTGGGAGTGCTTTCTGCTCTATTTCTTCAACTGCAACCGCAATAGAGCTAGTGGCATGTTCAGGCACTTTGACAAGTGGAGGTGCGCCAAGTGACAGCTGAAGTGACCTTGCTCCTGTTATTCTTGCTCTCTCAAACCTTGTAAGCCAAGCAGGGCCAATCAGCACCTTGTTGTCCTGAGCATCAATCTCTTTCAGCTCATATTCAAATTCCGCATAAGTAACTACTTCGTCTGCTCTGCGGGACGATTTCTTGGTGTTGGTGCCGCCTTGCCCTTCTTCCTGCTTTTCATTTATGCTAACTTTTCTGTTTGAGGTACTAGTCTTCTTGGTCGTTTTGGCAGTAGCAGATTTTTTGGGTGCAGCATGTCTTTTGGATGAATGTTTGACTACCAAGAACAATCCAAAGGATAATGGATATCTAATTAAATGTTTTGCCGTAACTCTTCAAAACTCACGCTTGGGTTATATTGTTTAACTAAGATG
>CAYWRR010000105.1:0-7432 GCA_964460425.1 uncultured Nitrososphaera sp. | reverse complement strand
TTTTCTCTTAGGTTCAATTCCAAGTGATTTTAATTCATTTTTTAAATATTCCTTCTTATATATATGCCCCTCCTCAAATATTTCAGAGTGAGAAGATGATGTCATACGCATGGTAGCCGTCTTATACAGTTAATTCAATTTAATAGCTATCGAACTGATTTCTGAAGCCAAGGTGCATATACACACTTTTCATGAGTGGAATTAATTGTCATGATTGCAATAGACGCTAGAGAGAGAATAGCTACAACCACATCAGCTTCCAAAGAGGTTAATAAATCTAAATCTTTGATGTAACTAATTAGGTTTTATTGCCTTCTTGGCTTCTTGATTTCCGCTTCTAGGCATCCTTCATGCCGCCTATGTTGAATTTGAACCGCTTTGGCTTCACTCATTGTGCTGCAGAATTGCTTCAGACTATGACGCTCACAAATAACCCTGTAGCTCATATATATTTTCAGTTGGTTAAGGTTATTTGCAGTTATTGTCTTTTTAGTTTTTAGCTCGACAACTTTAGAATACCCCTTCTGCTATGCTAAGACTCTTGGTTCGATTAACTTCTTCTAAAACATTTCTCGACTTGTATTATATCTGATAGAGCGCAACGGCTCACATCATATGATGAAGCCTGCTGACAATGTAATAATATGCCCCCCAACTGCCGCGACGGCCAGAAGATAACAGATGTAGATTCAGGTGAGCTAATATGCACTAAATGTGGCTTTGTCATCCATGAGAGAGTAGGTGATGAGTAGGAATACTGGAGCATTCTTGCCGTGGAACCCAACAGCAAATTGAGGACAAGTCCCACCTCTTTGGCGCGCTCTGATATGAGTCTCTCAACAATTATTGGTAGGCCAGACAAGAGCGCTGGCAGTAGGCTCAACGCAACCATGCGTTCAACCTTTGACAGGCTGAGGGCACGGGATTTTAGGATAAAGGGACAGGATGCGCGAAGCCTCAGGCGTGCATTTGTTGAGCTGGATAGGCTACGGAGCATCATCCAGTTGTCAGATGCAATAGTAGAAAAAACCGCTTACATATACCGGCGGGCACAAGAGCGAGGGCTTGTGTGCGGCAGGACAATGCCGGCAATGCTAGGTGCAGCCATTTATATTGTGCAGAGATGGGTATTTCAGGCACCTTTGATGACATCATCAAGACTACAAACACAAAAGAGAAAGACTTGGCAAGAGCCTATAGGATACTTTTGCGCGAGTTTGACCTCAAGGTCCCAATGCTTGACCCAATCAAGTGTGTGTCTCGAGTAGCAAACAAGGCAAACGTCAGCGAGCGCACAAAGCGTAAGGCAATGGACATGATCCATGGTGTTGTAAAAAGTGGGCTGGGAGCAGGCAAGCATCCTATGGGGCTTGCTGCGTCAGTATTGTATCTTGCGTGTGTTAACAGTAATGAGCCAAAGAGCCAGGCAACGATAGCAGAGGCGGCAGGCGTATCAGAAGTAACATTGAGGAAGAACCAGCGAATGATAAAAGCTATAAGGCAGCAACTGGCTGAGGGCATATTATAAAAGCAGCTATCATTTTTTTGCAAGCACTGCAAAAGATTGAAGTGTACGCATATCTATCGATATCTAATTAAACAAACATAGTTGCTAGCTGCTTACGTATTTTGTCATTTGCCACAGCAGCATAGGAGAATCTCGTCTTGACATCTAGGTTAGATTCAAGGCTCGAGCCATCGTCTGAATATATCTTAGCTCCAGCCTCTTTTGCTATCAGGTAGCCAGCTGCGACATCAGTCGGCCGAATCTTGCCTCGCAGATCAATATAGGCATCTAAGAACCCTCGTGCAACGAAGCACATTTCCAGCGCATTTGCGCCAAACTGTCGGATATGGGTAGCCTCTGCAATGATTGGGGCAAGGCGCTCAACCACCGCAGGTTTAACTCCAGATACATTTATGCCAATTGTAGAATCTAAAGTTGGTTCTCGCTTGGCGAAGATCCTCCTGCCGTTTAAAAATGCTCCTTTATTCTTTGAAGCATAATAGAAGTCACGTCTTGCTAGATCAATTATGACTGCGTCATCCACCGCGCTCAGGTAAAAGTCGGTTGCATATGCAACCGAGCAGCAGAAGAAAGGTATTCCGCAGATGGCATTTGTTGTTCCGTCAATTGCATCTATAATGATGTAACCCTGTTTGCCCTCGATCCTACCACACTCTTCTCCAATTATCGTGGCTTCAATGCCTCGCTTTCTGATGACATCGATCACTGTCTTTTCAGCTACCAAGTCGATTCTGCGCGATATGTCGCCACCTGCACCTCTTCCCAACTGTATGCTACCCACGGTAGTCCCGGCAAGACTCTTTGTCTTATCATGGACCTGCTCGCACGCATCCTTTAGAATATCAATTATCATCATTGCAGCATCCTTAAGACAGACTCAATAAAAAATTATGTCCATGCAGTAAAGAGACACAAGCTACAGTATATAATCTACTAACTCTTTCCTTGCAATATACAAAAGAGATCTTTCATACCAGATTAGTCCTAGTTGTGGCTGTAGCCTGAAAGTGTTAACCAATATAATATAAATATAATATAATAATATTCTGACAGCGCTTGGCTTCAATGTTGTTGACAGTGAAGCTCTTTTCCTGCGTATGTATTCTACATAGTTTAGATAAAGCCACTCGTCTAATGTCTAAAGTTATATCATAGAGACTACAATTATAGATCATGTTGGCTACACCTGTCCCGTCCTATTCTCACATTTATGGTACCAATTTGATGGAGCGATTGTTATTCAGGGTAGCAAAAAGATGGGTTGCAGGTCATAATGCTAAGGGTGCAATAGAAGCAGCGCTTGACACAAACAGTCGTGGAATGTCGGCGATTCTAAACTTTCTTGGTGAAGATATCACAGATGCCAAAGTGGTTGACAGGACAGTTAACGAATACCTATTGCTAATGGACTTGATGCACGCAAGAAAGGTGAGTGGGTGTGTGTCTGTCAAACCTACGCAGCTTGGCCTTACAATTGACTATAATACGTGTTTGCAGAATTTCAACAAGCTTGCTGCAAAAGCTAGAGAGCTTGGGCAGTTCATATGGCTAGACATGGAGTCAGTCAAGTATACAGAAGACATAATTGCCATCTATCTAGACTTGTACGAGCAATACGATATGACAGGGTTAGCAGTACAGTCGTATCTCCATAGGAGTGCAATCGACCTTTTGCACATTATTGAATGCGGTGGTAAGGTAAGGCTTGTCAAGGGGGCATACCACGAATCAGAGGAGCATGCTTTTGTTACAGATGAAGAAGTCAATGTCAATTATTCGAAGTTGATGAAGATGCTCTTTGAGAGCAATAATTATTTCGCGATTGCGACTCATAACTCAGATCTTATCGAGGAGGCGATCAGTATGGGTAAGAATATGAAGTTTGAATTCCAGATGCTGAAGGGTATTCGGGATGAGCTAAAGCTCGAGCTTATCACAAAAGGGTTTGCAGTCTCTGAATACATACCTTACGGTAGCCAATGGCTTTCCTACTCTGTGCGAAGAATAATGGAGCGAAAGCGCAACTTGCTGCTGCTAGCAAGGTCGCTCATTCAAAAGTAGTAGGATATACATCTTCTTGAGAGAAAGCAACGCACAATATGAGCGCTATACCTAGGGGACATTGTTACTGAATTTGGAAGTGCTCATAATTGTGTTGAAGACTTTATTGAATATCTTTTCATGCTTCAGAAGCAAGGACTCTCTGTTTTCCCATGGATCTAGTAATTTTCATTTAATCTTATGTGCTTATGACTTAAAAAATCATATTCCTGAAGTCTAAGATACCACCCTCAAGGCCTGTCAGCTACATTATACCTGATCGTATCACTGTCCTTGCTATTGGCATGATCGCTGTCGAGGAGTATTATTGATACCTAATTCTTTGAAAAACTCTAGGTTGTTCTCAAAAATAGAATATATTCTGGAGCGTCCGCCTTCCCTGCAAAATCTTATGCTATCATCCAGACAGTCATACAACCCTCATCCAAAAACTAATAAAATTCTTCTCTCTGGTGTGGTAGCCTGGTTCTACATCACATTAGAATTTTTCTTCAAAGCCTCTGGAGTCAGCTGATGCGATGGAGAGGAAGACGAAGAAGAGGAAGAAGAAGGAGCCGTAATAGCGTCATCTCCACGAAGCTTAGTAGTAGAATCAGCTATATTCTATTACCTAACTTCTTCTTAATCTTATTCAATGCAGTTTCAAAGTGTCTCATTGAGATCCTCAGTTTACTACCACTTCTTTGTCTGATGTGCTCCTTTATTGCACTCATGGCAGCTGCGTTTACTAGTGCTGCAATATCTGCTCCAGTCATGCCTTCTGTCATTTCTACCAGTTTGTCAAGGTTTACATCTGATTCCAGCGGCTTTTTCTTTGTGTGTATCTGGAATATATGCTTCCTTGCCTCCTTGTCAGGTGCATGCACTTCAAGTATCCTATCAAACCTTCCAGGACGCAACAGTGCTTCGTCAATGATGTCTGGCCTATTTGTAGCCCCAATAACTACAACGCCCTTTAGGTCTTCTAAGCCATCTAGCTCTGTCAGAATTTGACTAATGACGCGCTCTGTAACATGTGAATCGCCTTCAGAACCTCTCCTCCTTGGAGCTATAGAATCGAGCTCGTCAAAGAATATAACACATGGAGCTGCCTGGCGAGCTTTTCTGAAGATTTCCCTAACACCTTTCTCCGATTCACCCACCCATTTGCTTATCAATTCTGGTCCTTTGATGCTGATGAAGTTAGCTTCAGATGTGGCTGCTACTGCTTTGGCTATCATGGTTTTACCAGTTCCAGGAGGACCATAGAGGAGAATCCCTTTTGGTGGTTCTATGTTTGCTTCAGCAAATAGATCTGCATGTTTGAGAGGCCATTCTATTGCCTCTGCCAATTCTTCCTTCACCTGCTGCAGCCCGCCAATATCCTCCCATCCTACACTTGGCCTTTGTACCAGTACTTCCCGCATAGCAGAAGGCTGTACATCCCTTAATGCTTCGTCAAAATCTTGCTTTGTGATTTTGATTTTATTTAGTATCTCTGCTGGGATCTTCGGCTGTTCTAAGTTAATTTCAGGCAGTATCCTTCTTACTGAACGCATAGCTGCTTCTTTGCTCAAAGCTTCAAGGTCAGCACCTACAAATCCATGTGTCACCTTTGCAATCGACTCAAGGTTGACATCTTCCGTCAGCGGCATGCCACGGCTGTGAATCAACAGGATGTCCAATCGACCCTGTTCATCAGGTATCCCTATATCTATTTCCCTATCAAACCTGCCAGGACGCCTAAGTGCAGGGTCAATTGCGTTTGGTCTGTTAGTTGCGCCTATGACTACAAGTTTGCCCCTTGACTGTAATCCATCCATCAATGTAAGAAGCTGCGAAACAACACGCTTTTCTACATCTCCTGAAACTTCTTCTCTTTTCGGAGCAATGGAGTCGATCTCATCAATGAAGATAATAGAAGGTGCATTTTCTTCCGCTTCTTTGAAGACTTCTCTTAGGCGTTCCTCACTTTCCCCATAGAATTTGCTCATGATCTCCGGCCCGCTGATAGAGTAAAAGTTGGCGTTTGTTTCGTTGGCAACAGCCTTTGCAAGTAGTGTTTTTCCTGTTCCCGGCGGACCATGTAGCAATATACCTTTTGGAGCCTCTATTCCAATGCGCTCAAATATCTCCGGATGTCTTAGAGGTAGTTCAATCATTTCTCTAACTTTCTGGACTTCATTTTTCAGTCCGCCAATATCCTCGTAGGACACCCTAGGCACCGCTTTCGCTGCCGCCTTGGGTAAGGAGCCGATAATGAATTCTGTATTGTTGTCAATCAATGATGCTGCATCAGTAGGTGAAGTATTTGTAACAGCAAAGCCTATTCTTCTGCCCATTATATTTAGAGGAATCATATCTCCCCGGGTAACAACACGTCCCTCAAGTAATTCAGGAAGATAGTCTTCAAGTCCCACAATGTTTAGTTCCTCAGTAGGTGCTAAAATTACCTGCTCAGCCTTTTTCACATTGACTTTACGCACACTAACGATGTCATCAATTCCGACTCCAATATTATTGCGAGTATAGCCATCAATCCTAATCAGCTTTTTACCCTGATCGTCGCGCTGACTTGACCACAGCAGCACATAGCTTTTCTTTTTACCTGATATTTCTATGACATCTCCTGTCGATAGATCCATCTCCTCCATTACTTTTGGATCAACCAATGCCATTCCTCTACCCACAAATTTTGGGTTAGTCTCGGCTACTTTTAGTGATACTTTATTATTGTTATTCTTATCGAAATTCTTCATTTTTATTTTTCACCTCTCAATAAAAATGGAGTGGATCTTGACTGATTCTACTCCACTTTGACTTCTCTTGCTTTTGGCTTTGGAGGCGCCTTCAGCTTGATCTTCAGTTCCAGAATACCGTTTGCATAGATAGCTTTTGCAGAAGTGTAGTCTAGTGTGACATTTATTGGAATGTCTGTGTGGTACTTCTTCTCTCCCTTCTCTGCATGTATAGAGATGTATTCTTCTCCAACATTGACTTTGATGTCTTGCTTTGTGACACCCGGCATCTCTGCAGTCATAGTCAGCGTATTCTCTTTATCGTCTACCACTGTGTCAACCAGAGGTTCTCTAACACCGCTTTGTTCCACCAATCCTCTTGACGATGGTTTAACATTTCCAAATTCCCTTACATGTGGCTTGCCATCTGGACCTACGGTTATCTGGTATCCGTAGTAGTAGGGACCTTGGATGACCATGTTAGAGGGGCTGGTTTCTCTGATGGTTCGGAACATTCTGTTCAGCATCTCTTCTGCTTCGGCAAACTCTCTGTCGATGTTCTCAAAAATCTTCCTTCCAAAACCTATATCCCATTCTCTTGACATTTTGTTTTTCACCTTGGCATATGTAATGTCTATTACATTATATAATTTTTTCGTAAAAGGGCAATACTTTTATTACTTAGCCATTAAAATATTACATGTTTAGAAAATGTATTCTGAAACGGTATCAGTTCCAGAGGCTATACGAAAAATCCTCGCAAGTGACCATGTTTATATGCAATCGCTAGTGCTAGGAATAGCTAACTATACAGCGCTAGCGCAGAGAATCAGACCTGACATTGAAAGATTGATTGGTTCCAAAGTAAACTTGAATACAATTGTAGTTGCTATCAAGAGATTTGCAGATGTAGTGGAAAAGAAGAACATACAACAGGAGAATAGCAGTGCACATTTGACTGCAGCAAAAGCAAAGATGTCATTGACAGGGAGTATTATAGACATAGACTTTCAAAAAGAAAAAAATGACAATGACAATGATGCCTTGGCCAGTGTTCTAGATGAATTCTTTGAGCAAGACAGCAGATATAACCTGTTTCAAACTGATAGTCACTTTTCCCTGCTTA
>CAYWRR010000104.1:0-7499 GCA_964460425.1 uncultured Nitrososphaera sp. | reverse complement strand
GCTGGTGCTTGCCTATTGGCTGATGATTTTTTGGAAAGTCGGGATCTATTGGCATTGCTTTCTCAAATTCTAGAGAAATTCTATATTATATAAACTGTTTGCAGATGGCCGGATAGAGCCTCGGTCACAAAGGCTCTTTCTCAAACTGCACCTTTAACGTGTGATCAAAAAGCTTCGCCTTGACAAGCTTCATCCCCGCAGTCGCAACGGGCAAAGGAACAACGTTGGCTATCCGCCCTGTCATAGTCTTAACTGTTATAGTGAGCTGGTCGCCATAACGCTCTATACTGAAGTCCTCTTTCTCGGTGAATGGTACCTGTATAGTCATGTTGATCGCGTTTCCCTCCTTTACAAACATGTATGGTTCGCCGTGATAGAATATCTTGGATGGGTCGTCACTGCCAAAGAGTATTTCACCGTGTTTGCGGAGCATATCTATGCCACGAAGCTCAGTACCATAGAGCTCTGCCTCTCTTACGGGCAAGGGATAGAAATTTGCCTTTGCTTCTTCCACTTTTGACCTCTGGAAGGTTGCCCATTTGGCATAATATTCATCTGATGAGTTGGTCATTATTTTGTTTATTACTGCCATATCTACATTAATGCCATAGAGGCTTGTCGACATGAGCACACGCTTGGCGTTTTCGATACTGAATGTGTCTGGGTTTGCAACTAATCTGACAGATGTTCTATTGTTGTTATTAATAATGTCAGAAAGAGCATTGAGCCTGTCGAGCAGCTCCATTTCACTCTGTATGACATCCTTGGTGGGTGTCGGGAACTTGGCAAGCGGTTGGAAGATCTTGGCAAACCCACTAAATAGACCTGCAAGCCCTGTCAGCTTGCGACCGATGCTGCCTACAAGCTTAGGGAAATACAGATATCGTAGTGCCTCACCGGAGGCTGGCATATCAAGCACCACCGCATCAAATGTTTTTGCGCGGTCGACTTCCTCTACCTTCAATAGTGAAAATAACTGGGTCATACCAGGCAACATAGCAATCTCATAGGCAAGTGTCTCATCTATCCCTTTGGAAGAAAAAAAGGCCGCAGTATAGGAGAGGATAGTATTATATTGTCGGCTCATTTCAGCGACAGGGTCTATTTGCAATGCAGTCAAGTTCGGAAGCACCTGCTTTGGATCGTGGCCGACATCGGGCATCATGAAAGCATCGCTTAGCGTATGTGCCGGATCTGCTGAAATTACAAGTGTATTATAGTTACGCTCCGCCATCTTGATTGCAGTTGCGCAGGAAGTTACGGTCTTGCCAGTGCCACCCTTGCCAGTATAGATTATTAGTCTCAACAAAATAAAAGTGAATACAAGCCAATAAAAGACTTTAGATATCTAACTCACAGATGCTCATGTTTAGGATGCTGTAAACGGTTGGCAAATAGCACCGGATGGCTTTTCTTATGTCTTGAGTAATCACTACTAGCATGTAACATCAAACAAGTATGTCATATGCGGTGTATGTGAGGATCTCGAGACCATAAACTCTATCTTGGCAAACAATATTTGAAAAAGTATCCTGACTACAAAAAGTAACTATTTTGCCAAGAGAAACTTCTTGATAAACTAAGAAAAGAAGAAAGAGGGACAAGGGGGGCTTGTCTTACTGATTGATTATTTACCAAAGGATTAGGAAATTGGGTTGGTGTTTGACCATGCAATGAAGCATTATCAATAACGCTTGAAGGATTTAGTCAGTAATCATGAATTGTACAGGTTGGAAAGGACATCAGCAAGGATTTAGAAGGCATGTAAAAGAGTGTGATGATGCTGCTGACTAGGTAGCAGGAGTAACCCCTCTAGTATGAGTAGCTTTTCAGAAGAAGAAAACCCATAGTCGAACCAGCATTGACTTTTATATTGTATATTTGGAGAAAAATAAAAACATATTGGGCGAAAAGATCTGCAATGCTATTCCTAATTTAGAATCTGTTGACTGCGAGCTACAAGTTGCAGAGTTTTGTAAGCAATCGCTTTTGTAATTTCAACAGAACTTAGTTTCTATTGTATATTTGCTCCTATATCATCCAAGTCAATTTATTGTCATCGTTGCACTCAGTACAGGGATAAGAAATTTGAATGTCGTCTTCCCACTGTCCACATTAGTGAATGAGGTCGTGTGAACATAATCAGGAGGATTTCATAGTAAGCTGTACCACAGCGAGACATGATTTTACCTCTCTTTTGGAGTAGGAGATGGTAAGTTACCTTAACTTCCTTTTTCCCTTAAAATCCAAGTCTTGTTTTTGCTTTTTTGCTAAATTTAGCCTTCTAGGTGTATCCAAATATGGACTCTTGCATTTGGGACAAACTTTCGGTTTATCTTTTGTTTCATCCTTGGAATCTACTTGTGACCGTATCTTTCACACAGGTATACCTTAACATAATTTGTGACATGTATCTTGAGTATAAGCCCTCTGGTGTTTATGATCTACTATATTACTGTAGATAAAGCTAAAATACTACCTTACAGTATTTTACTACTGGTATATAATGAGCAACGAATGTACGCAAGGTGGTCAGGGAATAGCAATAATATCTTAATGTTCTTTATTTATAAAATTCAAAGAGAGGACAAAAATAAGATAAGGAAGAAAAAGGAAAAACATCAGCTTACATACGCTCGCTCTGCATGTTGCGTAATGTCGAGCCCAATATCTTCTTCCTCCTCCTTTACCTTGAGCCCTATCGTGGCGTCTATAATCTTCATGATGATGATTGTGCCGCCAAAGCCTAAAGTAGCTGCCACTGCGATGCCAAGCGCCTGTATCGGTAGCTGCATGGGGTTTCCATATAGCAACCCGTCTGGGCCAGCAGGGTTGATAAGAGTGCTTGCAATAAGGCCTATTGCTAGTGAGCCTACAATGCCAGTTACGCCGTGTACAGAGCTGACATCTAGTGCGTCATCGATCTTCAGGTGCTCTTTTAACAGTAGTATTGCATAGTATGAAGCAAACCCTAGCACAATGCCAAGCAAGAATGAGTTCTGTACGCTAATGAAACCTGCAGCAGGTGTTACGCCTGCGAGACCAGAAATTGCGCCGTTAATGGCGGCCGTGCTAGATGGCTTGCCCGCCCGTTTCCACGAAAGCGCTATCCAAACTAGGGCGGATGTGGATGATCCAATATGCGTCACAAGCAAAGTATTTGCAGCAAGCGATCCAGACGCAAGTGCACTGCCTGCGTTAAAGCCGTACCAACCGAGCCAGAGTAGTGTCGCTCCAATGACTGCAAGAGGTATATTGTGAGGCACCATAATATCGGGGCCGAAATTCTTCCTGCGTCCAAGCACTAGCGCAGCCGCAAGGGAGGCAAGACCTGCACTTGTATGAATGACGATGCCGCCGGCAAAGTCGAATACGCCCAGCTCTGCAAGCCATCCCCCTCCCCATATCCAGTGTGCAAGAGGATAGTAGATGA
This sequence comes from uncultured Nitrososphaera sp., assembly GCA_964460425.1. Taxonomy (GTDB): domain Archaea; phylum Thermoproteota; class Nitrososphaeria; order Nitrososphaerales; family Nitrososphaeraceae; genus Nitrososphaera. The sequence goes on along the minus strand of CAYWRR010000104.1, from coordinate 4,066 downwards.
ATATGCTCCATGCCACTATGAAGACTACAAACGCGCTCCATCTGACCCTTTCTGCAAAGGCACCTGTAATGAGAAGTGGTGTAATTACTGCAAACATCATCTGGAAGGTGGCAAATGTCACACCTGGAATTGTCGGTGAATAATCGAGAGATTCATTAAAGGGTACGTTGTTATAGAACAGCCAGTCAAAGCCACCGATAAAGCCACCCTGCGATGGAGAGAAAACAAGGGTGAATCCAAGAACGAACCAGAGGGTGGAAAGAATGGCAAGCCCAGAAAAAGTCTGCATTATTACTGACAGCGAGTTTTTGGCTCGGATGAGGCCAGCTTCAAAAAACCCGAGCGCAGGTGTCATCAACATGACAAGGCCGGTGGAGATCAACATCCAGGTAGTATCCCCAGTGTCTATCGCCATTTCCGCCTTCTAGTTGGCGGATCCATAGTATAAAAATGCATCGTCAGCTGGGATATTAACCTGATCTGTGAAATTTATGATATGTTATGTTTCTCAACTGTAGATTTTAGACTGTTTGCTATACGATCTACATCTGCTTCTGTAACGTGTGGATGTACGGGCAGCGACAGTACGTGGTCAGCACACCATTCTGTAGCGGGCAGGTTCATTTCTGATACAGTGTATGCATAGAACGGCATCTTGTGCACCGGCGGGTTATAATAGACAGTTGCACCCACATTATTTTGCACAAGCTTGTTCTTTACACCATCCCTCTCGTCCTGAAAGGCTACGGTGTAGAGATACCAATTAAACTTCTTTTCAGCAGTCTCCTGAGGGATCTTTACTTCATATTTCTTTGAAGAGGCAAGCAGCAGCTTGTTCAAAAGCTCAGCGTTGCGTCTTCTGATCTCTAACATCTTATCCAGCTTTTGCATCTGCACCTTAGCAACAGCGGCACTCAGCTCGGGCAGTCGAAGGTTCAGACCAAGCATCCTTGTGTCATTGCCTTCAACCATGCCGTGGTTCCTTATCATCTTTAGCTTGTCTGCAAATTCGTCGCTATCTGTTGCAATTGCGCCGCCTTCACCTGCTGTCAATACCTTGCTTGCGTACATACTGAAGCAGCCCAGAGTACCAAATGTGCCAGTCTGCTTCTTTTTGTAAGTCGATCCTAAAGACTGGCAAGCATCCTCAATAACATCAAGTGAATACTTCTCTACAAGCTCGCGTATTTCGTCAATGTCGGACGGGTGACCGTAGAGGTGCACAGGTATTACTATCCTGGACTTTTTGGTGATCTTGGCTTTCAGGTCAGAAACATCCATAGTGTAGTCATCCTTTTTGATATCCACAAACATTGGTCTACCGCCTGCTGCTATAACTGCGTTGGCAGTTGCTACAAAGGTAAATGAGGGGAGTAGTACTTCATCGCCCTGCTTTATGCCAGCTGCAAGTAATGCAGCATAAAGCGCAGAGGTACCAGAATTGACAGACACTACATGTCTGATTTTCAGGTAGCTTTTCATCAGCGACTCAAAGTCACGCACTCGTTTGCCGCCATCACGCGCAGCTGTGGTGAGTGCATTTTCTTCAAGCACACTTGTTACCTCACGCTTTTCTTCTTCACCTATCCAAGGCCTGTTAATTGGAATCATATTTGATGATACTGTATGGATGGTCAATATCTTATCATATAGTATTTTTGCTTATAATAAGTCTCATTATAGAAGTGAAGGTCATAATAGCTAAAGAGGTATTAAAGCTACAACTACAGACGTGGGAGAGAAGAAATATGTATCATGTATATATATCGAACTTGCATCGATTGCAGTCTTGGATTTGAGCTGTTGAAAAGGTCGAAACGACAGGTTGGCTACAGAAAGTGCGCCAGTGGAAAACTCCTAACTGTTCAAAACCATACAGCAGGACTGATGAAACTTTATTCGCTACTGCAGCCACCTCTCTGTGCAGATATTATTTTTGAAGAGTAGATTATTTTTGATGGATATCACATATCTCTATATACTGTTTCGTAATACTGGGATAATATAGTTATGCTATTTAAATAATAATAGGTGACATAATTTCAAAGTCATGACGCAGAGGACTAAGCTCATCTATATACCAGATAATTACAAGGATCTAAGAAAAAGGAACCTGCTTTTTCAGTGTGATAACCTTGAATGCATCAATTATTTGCTAAAGCATGGCTTTGAAAACAAGATAGATCTCGTTTATATCGATCCGCCCTTTCTCAGTGGTGAGCGTTATTTACATCGCATTAAAAACAATAGCAACTTGGCTTTTGAAGATGTATTGAAAGAAAGCGAATATCTTAATATGATGCAAGAGCGCTTGAGCGGAATCCGCAAGCTGATCTCGTCTTCTGGATCCATTTTCATTCACTTGGATTGGCATGCCATACATTACATCAAGGTGATGATGGATCAAATCTTTGGCTCTGAAAATTTTAGAAATGAAATAATAGTAAAGCGCGGCCGTAGAAAGAACCTGCAGTATCAATTTAGTTCAATAGATAGAATGCATACTGCCCATGACACTATACTGTGGTATTCCAAGTTGGTGGATACCAAATTCCAGCCTCCACTTGCAGAGGGCCACTCAAAGGCAAAGTGGATGGGTTTTTGGAGCAATGTAGACAGACCTACAATGCGATACAAGATCTTTGGCTCCAAGCCTGCAAGGGGACAATGGAAGTGGGCAAAAGAGAGAGCGCTAAAAGCAATTAGAAATTATCAGTTATATGAAGACAAATTCTCTCGCATGGTGCTTGAAGAATACTGGCAAGCTACCAGCAAAAAACTAGAGTTTGTCAGAAAGCTCTCACACAGAAAATACCCCGAGTATTGGATCCCCCCAAAGACACACAGGATAATCGATAATGTCTGGCTTGATATTGAGGCGTACAACTATTCTACGGGTTATGGCACTGAAAAGCATGCCCAACTCCTAGAACGCATAATCAGCCAGTTTTCAAAACCAGATGATCTTATTGCCGACTTTTTCTGCGGCTCGGGCACTACACTTACTGTTGCAGAAAAGCTTAACCATCGCTGGATCGGATGTGATTCGTCGCTGGCAGCATTGGCAGTTACAAAAAAGAGGCTAGCAGGTAATTTTATCACAATCGATATACATTAATTAAACAGAAGTACAACCGATCTACTGTGAAAGTGCAGTCTGCTAGCGACTATGAAGTCCTGCTCAAGAGGCTGCAGGAGAAAGTGGGCAATACTGCCAAGAAGGCAAGGTCAAGGCTTGAAATTCCGACTCCCCAGATAATCTGGGTCGGCAAGAATACTATTTTCCGCAACTTCATGGACTTTCCGAAGGCGCTACGAAGGGATCCTGAAAAATTACTGTTGTACCTCAACAAAGAGCTTGCTTCTGCTGGTTACATAACTGGCGAGCGCGTGATATTTTTGGGCCATAAGACGCTTTCCTCATTTCAGGCGCTCATCGACCGATACATCAAGGACTATGTTCAATGCCCAGTGTGTGGGAGCCCTGATACCCATACTGAAAAGATCAAGCCAAAGGTCGCATTTTTGATCTGTGAGGCCTGTGGCGCCAAGTCATCGATAAAAGGCAACTATGCCTAGATCTAGGTGTAGCGTGTAGATAAGAAGTCGTAATTGTAAAAAGGGTTTTGTCCAAGCCCGAACAACGACAACAAATGTGTCATTTTGGTATGGTAGGACGGCTTGATCTATGCATTAATCTCATGAAAGTTAACTGCCTTTTTACAGACTACATAGTTACTGCTTGCGACATGCTTGTAGATGAGTGCCAAAGAACTTTTTATAATAACTTCATCACACAAGTATGAGATATTATTTCCGCGCATTTTAGAATTGTAAGCGTATTATACATTGTAATACCGAATAGCTTAGTGATACATATGTTCTGAAATAAGGTGATTTTTATCCTGAAGAGATATTCCTTATAAAATGCCTCCTAATAAACAAAAAGAAAAATCTATCAATATCAAAGTTCGACAGAGTCTTTGTTTTTACGCTTTTCAGAATAATAGAGGCTCTGTTAACCACCATCCAGAGATAAGAACTTGTTAAATCGTGGCATATTCAT
>CAYWRR010000103.1:0-7522 GCA_964460425.1 uncultured Nitrososphaera sp. | reverse complement strand
GAACCCTCAAATAGCAAATTAGATTCTCATTACAAAATGGTTGCCAAAATCCATCCCACAAGCTCTGCGACGCCCTAGTTTGAGAGACGCAAGTGATGTCATGCATTTCCTCTATTATGGCCTTCTCTACCAATATTCAAGTTCAAAAAGACAAAAGCCGTTGACATGATTATCATGTGTGCCACTTGGGGCCACACTTGTAGAAAAACTGTCATCTTGTCCTGTCTAAATAGCCAATGGAATGTAGGGTTGAGCACTCTAGCTCTTCCACTACCACCGCAAACCAATGCAATCTATGACTAATTTGGATACGTGTAAAATACTGAACCCTAGTTTTCATTCTGTTAGTTGATTCATCGAGTCTCAATTCTGAAGGTTTTTCTCCCAGAACCCTCTGGGCCCGCCTAAATTAAAAAAACGTTCAAAAAGTGGACCCAATGACACTAGCAAGGGATCATTGCAGAATAAGCGTACTTGTCAGAAGTAGCAAAAGCTGTATTCAATAAGGACTCTGTCAAAGAATCAATGATATTAGAATGGAGAAGCACATTGGAGGCGCGGAGTTGTTGTCTGATTAACTGAGGGCAAGAATTAGAGAGTTATAATGGGATGTCACCTCACGCCGACTAGAAGAGATGATCTCATTCACTAAACATTCATTTTCAATAAGACATAATATAACTTCCATACTTCTCTGCATCAATCTCAATAACCCACTTGAATAATTTTTCCTATCGATGGAACCCTATCTCTGTTAACAACAAATAACATGTAGTGACCAGGTGGAGCCCACGAACTATCTTTTGGAGTTGACAACTTTAGTGTTTTGACAGTTCGATCCATTATAGAAAGCAGTATACAGCGCTGATCCATGTTATTATTGTGAGTAGTAGATGATAGTCTTATCAACGAGACTATTTTTATATCATCTACATCATTATCTGCTATGACCACTTCAAAACTAGATCTGTATTTTATTGATGGTGGGAATATTTCTATCGTCGGTCTGGAAGTAGTACTAGAGTCTCTTTGAAGATATGGGGGGTTTATTATTTCGACATTGTGTTCGAAATGATCTACCGGCGAAATGGTAGCTTTTATCCAATGATGTCCTGTGCTTCCTGCGACTAGTACTCTTCCATCCGCTAATAGAACTGCAGAAGAATGGTAAAGTCTGGGCTTTTGTAATGTCCCTACTACAGTCCAGCTATTGTCATTTGGATCAAATAGCTCAATTTCCATTACTGCTTCCTTATTGTCATCTGCAACACCTTTTTTTGCACCATTCGTTACCAATACAGTTCCGTCAGGAAGCAGTACCGAATCGCACAAGAAGCGTCTGATAGGATTTGATGATACAATATCCCAGCCGGGGGAGTTTGCTGGATTTCTCAAGTCAACAGTAAAAATTTCAGCTATATCGGTAGCATCAGTATCATTGTTTGGTGATATCGAAGTACTACCACCGACCAAAAGTATCCTAGCGGTATCAGGACAAGCACTAGTTGTTTTATTTTGCTGCTGTTGTTGTTGATCAAGTGGAAGAAGCACAGAAGAGCCCATGCCAGGATAGGTTCTAGTACCTTTTGATCTGGTATGAAATTCTGTATCAGCAATAAGTTTACCTCCTACTATATCCCAAAAATGGGTGGTATCTTTGGAATGTACAAAGAGCAAGCCACCAGGTAGAACATGCAAGAATGGATACAACTCTATTTTTTCAATGAATTTTGAAGGCTTTGTAAGAGCATTTGTTGATGGATCAAAAATCTCATAATCTGTATTTATAAATCCTCCAAAAAGTGAATGGAATGCATGTGCATACGTTCCAGATACTATCATTGCTTTTCCGTCAGGCAATGTAACGCATGTTGGATACCATCTTGCTTTGAGCATCTTATTGTGATGATGATAATGCCATTTTTCTCTTCCAGGGTCAAATGTGTGAATATCATGATCTGCTGCTTCTTTTCCAAAGAGTTTTAGAATCGCAGGCAAGATGGTCAAGGCGGACAAGACAACAAAGACAGGATGGTTATTGGTAGACTGACCCCCCGCCACTAACAGACGACCATCAGGTAGAAAACAATGCCCCGAACAAAATAAATTTCTATCAAGAATAGGATTATTATCACTCTGACTTGGTTTTACTGGATCCCAAATACTTGATTCGCCTTTAGTCCACATCCCTATATTTTCATGGTCACCTGAAAAGAGAACCACCTTTCCATTTCTAAGTAATGCAAGATGGACTGCCACAGTTTTGAGCTTATATTGCAGTGGATCGGATGGAGGGCTGTTATTCAATTAAATACTCGTACCCTTAGGTATCATTTCATAAACAGGCTCTGGAACGCCAGCAAGTTTGTCAGATCTGTTCAATAAGAGGTTGCTCGTCAACTCGCGAGAATCCTTATACTTCAAGAAAACAGGTGCAACTGATGATAGTCCCATGCTCCTAAAATGGGTAGGATTTATTAAAGTATTGCTAAAAAGTGTATTTGTTACGTAAATACTACCACTATGGAAGATTATACGTAAGGAAATCTTGAATATTGCCATAATCTTTCAGACCAAACTTGTGAGGTGTGAGTTTGAAAAACTTTTGAGACATAAGTTTCGACTTTGGACACGTGCCATATTCAAGTGTATAAACAATACAGGCGTATCAAGACTTGCTGCTTTCGTGCTACATTACAAAATTTTACCCTTTTAGAAAATGCTTAATTCCTACTCTGTTAAGTGATGACATATTGGCTTTTCGTCTTGAGCCACCGTAATTGATTAGGTCTCAATTCTGAAGTTTTTCTTGCTGAGTCCCTCAGGGCCCGCCTAAAAATAAGAAAACCGTTCAAAAAGGTTAGCGTAATGCGTTGGCGGTTAGAATTATTGTGTAAGCTATATCAAATAGTTATTGTTCAAATACACAAGCATCCTATCATTTTCTATGAAGTGGATAACAAGGGAGCATGCCAAAGTAGACAGATTAGCTTGTCCCTGGCTGATAAAGAATTTTGTTGATAAAGATGCAGAGTTTCTATTCGCTTCAGCTCACAAAGTGATAGAATTAGCCAGGGAACAAAATGCCATACCATTTGATGTTCCAAATGTGGGGCTCGGCCACCATGGTGACGAGTGTTCATTTGATGCCATTATAAAAAAATATGAACTAAACAAGAAAAGAAGATGCATTGCTGGATCTGGCAAAGATAGTACTCGGCGCTGATATACCCAACAGATCACTGACGCCTCAATCTGAAGGGTTGGTTGCTATTGCAGCGGGATTTAGCATTAACTCAAGAGATGATTGCGACAATATGGCAAAACAATTCTACCTTTACGACGCTCTACTTGCTTATTGTAAATCAGACAAGAAGGCAGCAACGTCAAGCAGACACTAGTTGAAGAATTGGTTTTGTTAGACTGGCTTTCTAATGACTGCAAGCTCATAATTTTAGCTAGGATTCTCTACCTTTGCATATGGGTTCCTTTCAGTGATTCTTGCCATCTACCTCAAGCTCATTGGGCTGAGTGATCCTGCTATTGGGTTTGTATTAACTGCTACTCTTGTTAACGGTATTATTTTCAGTCTTATAGCAAGCTTTTATGCAGACAGAATAGGTCAGCGCAAAACGTGTTGATGCCAAAAAGAGGTTTAGGTTGAATTTTTTCATTTGGAGATAGTGTAGACATTTTAATTCACTCCTCCTTCTTTGCCCAGAGTCGGGGCTTATCACTTATGCTCTTCCATGCGTCCTCTTCTGATTCAAGACGCCCTATAGAGATATCATTGAAGTATCGATCTAACACTTCTCTCTTCATTGCCAGAGGCAGTGAACAATAGTCTTCCTCTATCCATAAGGCGTAATCACGTTTTTCATCGTCGACCTTTGCATTTTCAAGACTGTATTGAAGAGCCCAACCAAATGGTCACATTCTTGATATTTTGCCAGATTCTAGTTCCTCTTTAAGGGATTTCAAGTGTTCCCTTTTTGGTCTGGCTTTGACTAGATAGAATGCCATATATCAAATCCTCCCACACAGGGCAGTAATATTCGTCATCATGTTCTGATTATCCAACAGGGATAAAACCCCCGTCTACTGGCACGTAGGTTCCAGTCATAAACTTGCTATCGTCGCTGGCAAGAAATGCTACTACACCGGCCACATCTTCTGGTTTTCCAACCCTCCCAAGAGCTGTAAGCGATGCTATCTGTTGTTTGGCTTCTTGAGGCATGTAGACATTGGCGTCTGTTTCAGTCAATCCCGGTGCTATTACATTAGCTGTAATCCCTTCTCTTCCAAATTCTTGTGCTATATACCTTGAAAACGTAACCAATCCCGATTTGGCTGTAGCAAAAGCTATTGCACCATTAGGCATAGTGTATTTGACACTTCCAGTTGTAATGTAGATGAGTTTGCCATAATGATTCTTTATCATTGCAGGCAATACTGCTCTTGTGACTTCATAAGCTGCTTTTACTTCATCACTAAATCTATCTGAAAAGTCATCCCATGCCGTATCAAGAAACGGCTTGAGGGTATACTGGCTGACGTTAGCATTGCTGACTAGGATATCGATATTGCCAAAGTGTTTTATCGCCTCATCTACCATATGCTGAACTTGATTTGCATCTCTAACATCAGCTTGGATAGCTATAGCGTCGCCTGGACCCCCCATATGAGCTGAATCTTTGCTTGCCTTGATTTCCGAGACTACTCTCTCTGCGGCTTCTTTGTTGCTCAAATAGTTAACTATAACGTTGGCACCTCTTGCAGTCAGCAGTTTTGAAATGGCTGCTCCGATGCTACGTCCACCTCCAGTAACTAAAGCGGTCTTTAATGCCATGCATTATTCCCTTTCCTGTCATTATATTTAGAACTGGTGCATATACGATTGCACATTAGTGACATCCGGATTTGCTGCTCCCTGGCAGTAAAAGGTACCATGGATTAAGAATACAATCCTGATGAACTAGACAATGATTTACTTGCATCTCAAAGTTGCTTCTTCTTCTCTTAGCGAGAGAGTTCACTCCTACATAATAATTGATTTGGGAGTCTGATTCATGATAGATTTGGTATAGACATTTTCTTTGCTTTTCCTCTCAGGAAAAGTGCCAAACCAATTGATGCTACAGATAATATGACAGCCGATAGAAATATGGAATTGTATGCATTTGCACTTGGAAATGAGACTGGACTCTGCCCTGCTATTAGTAGGTGGGATTGATTTGTCTGCATATACATCCCTGCAAGTGCAGGCCCTATTGAACTTCCAAGGATTCTCATAAGATTATTCGTCCCAAGCGACATTCCTGTGTGTTGTATAGGTGTTGCTAGCATAGTGACATTCATTGCACCTACATTTGTCAAAGATAATCCCGTTGAAAGAACAGCTAAGTTAAGAGAAATCATCAAGAGATCAGCATGGAATGCCAATAGTCCGATGAAGCCTACAGTTGTGATTGAAAGACCAATGATAATCGGTCTGATAGACCCCATCTTGGAAACTATAAAGCCTGATGTTGGGCCAAATATTAAAAGCACAATTGCAAAAGGCAATTGCACATATCCCGTTTCTGCTGCATCTAGTCCAAAGCCAAATGGCGGAGGATTTCTTACGAGTACAGGTATTGTCTGAAATACCAGGAACATTGAAAAGCCTACAACTAGTATTATCAAATTGCTGGGAAGTATGACCTTGTGTAAAATGACCTTGAAGTCAACAAGGGGGAATTTCTCTCGTTTTTCTATGATCACGAAGAGTACAAATGCAGTAATTCCTATTGCTATCAACATATAGACCAGATTAACTGAACTACTACTATCATTGCTATTTCCAGTTGTTTCTGAAAGTGTCAATGCAAGCAAAAACAAAGTAACAAATATTGCAAGTGAAATCGCGCCCTTAACATCAACTTTTCCCTTCTTAGGATTACTGACAACAATTATCGACGTTCCTCTCAATATCCTGTCCGAAGTATCTCTTTGTTGCGCCTGTGTAGGTTGTCTTTCATAGTTATACTTGCTATTTATTACAAACAGTGTAATTGCAATTGGAATGGCAGAAAGGAATGTTGCTTGCCACCCATAATTTTGAATTATAAACCCTCCAAGCAAATGCCCTAGAACTGCTCCGGACGCAAACATTGAGGAAATAACACCTTGACCTATGGACAATTTCTCTCTAGGAAATTGGTCTCTTACTATGCCAAATGCTATAACGAACATAGCCATTCCTACACCTTGTATTGCTCTTGCTGCAATCAAAAAGTAGATGTTTGGTGAAAAGCCTGCCATTGCAAGCCCTATTATGTAGGCAGCTAGTATTGCGAGCAAAACCTTCTTCTTTCCGTATATATCTGCTAATTTGCCCGCAATTGGAGTCATGACTGCGCCTGAAATTAGATAGGCTGTGAGTATCCAAGATGACATGCTATATGACACATCAAAATCGCGAATAAGGTCAGGAATAGCAGGTATCAACATAGTCTCCGCATACATTGCCATAGTTGCAAGGCTGGCTAGAACAGCAAGTACCTTCCATGCGGAGGACGGAATTCTGATGCTATTATCATTTTTGTTATCCTTAGGAGATGATTCGACTTTTTCCAAAGCAACCTCAGACGCTTCTCTTTGTCTGTCATTCTATTTAGTGCTGGCGTATATGCAATTGCACATTAGTGACACAATTCTTATACTACTTCGCCAATTATGTGATTGTGAGCTTAGAGGGGATAGAGCAAGACGATTTCCATATGGATCACTTAGATTTACAGATCCTTAGAATTTTGGCTGACAATTGCAGAACATCCTACAGAAGCATAGGGCTCACCTTGGGGCTAACTACGAATACCGTCAAAAGGAGGGTTAAGTTCTTGATTCAAAACAGAATTATAGGGAAATTCATAACAAGCCTAAATTTCGCTATCCTCGGATACAAGATGAATTGTCTTTTAATAATTAGACATTACAATTTGAGCATTGACAAAATCGCCAAGTATTTGCATCGATTTGGAAACGTGTACCTTGCCATAAATGTCATAGGTGGAACGTCTGTGTTTGGTGTTATTGTCAGGCCGGGTATGGAAGAGGAAATAAGGCTTCTCAAGGAAACAGTCCACAGCAATATAATAGGCGTCGTCGGAAAAGACAGTAGAGCATCGATAAATATTAGAGATATCTTCATTGGGTATCATACATCTCATTTTAAGCTAATTGAAACGGATCTCAAAATAATAAGATGCTTACTTTCTGGTCCTAGAATGACAATCGTAGATATAGCCGATACTATTTCTGCTTCACGTAGAACAGTCAATAGGAGAATGGAGGCTATGACAGAAAACCGCTTACTCAATTTTGGACTTCTTTACAATCCCTCTGCAATGAAAGGATACAATTACTTCTCAATACTAGCACAGGCTGATAATAGTTTATTTCAAGACATAATCAAAAAGATTTATTTTGATTTATCCCGGTATCTCCTAAGGCATCCTACGCTAATTCATAAAGATGTTAT
>CAYWRR010000102.1:0-7787 GCA_964460425.1 uncultured Nitrososphaera sp. | reverse complement strand
AAAATTGTTAATCAGGTATGAAAAGAAATCAGAGAACTACCTTGGATTGATACAGCTGGCATGCTGTATCATTATTTGCAGGAGGTTAATTTTGGGATAGGTTGTAAGTAAAGCCAAAAGCTCTATCAATGGGATACCGATCGGTGTAAAATACACCATTAAATATTTCGCATTTGATACAGAAAAGGCCAAAGACAGAAATCGAGATTCTGGATGTTTCATATGATAAAATTAGAGAATAGATGACACCAAGCTGCAGTGTGGCTAGCAGTTATAGATAACGCCGAAGCTTTGAGCATTTAAGTTCTACACAAGCATTTATGGTATAAACGGCCTTCTCCAAGCCCTTACTTCTATTTTGTTTCCTAAGCAATATTGCCTTTCTAGGAGAGCTTAGCTGTTCTCATTGCTTACTCTTGTTCAGTCACATGCAACCGATTTGGATCAAGCAAAACATCTTGTATACGAATAGATGCTAGATTAAATATGTGAATTCAAGATATATATCTTTACATTCCATAGGAACATATGCAACATAGCAAAACCATCATAATATCAGCCTTTAATATATGAAGAATATCTTCTACCTAGAAACTGTATTGTAACTGATAGATTGATACTGGTCCCAAATGACTTTTTAGTAACATGTCTGCTTCCAGTATTGGTTCCACTACCTACAGTGGCGACAAATCTAGTCCCCGGGCAATGATAACCATTTCCATTGTACGCCATACATGTGACAAATTCTTAGTCTGACAATGAACTTAATTTGCATAAGACTTTAGACTATAAGCCCTAAAAATTCGGTCTGGCATAGTGGGTACTGGTTGCCTCTACATTATATGTGCGTACGTGTCTTTATGCATGCGGTGTATTAATCCTGTAGTGCTCTATTGTGATCCGAGAATTTCAGAAGACACCTTCTGCATATTTACTTTGTCGATTTCTTAGCTAATCGCGATCGTCTGCTACGCACGTCAAATAACTTATTAAAGGGAGAGGCAGTGTGGTGCAGTATCTATGGGTCATCGTAAGTATAGTGCCCCGAGAAGAGGTAGCATTGCTTTTAGACCAAGAGCAAGAGCCAAGAGTCTGGAGGCGAGGGTGAGAACTTGGCCTCAGCTTGCAGCAGAAAAGAGCTCTCTTTTAGGTTTTGCAGGTTTCAAAGCTGGCGGCATTCATATCTTGACAGTCGACGACAGGGAGAAGACTCCAAATTTTGGCAAGCACTTGTTGAATGCTGCAACTGTAATTGCGACGCCGCCGATGAGGATTATCGGTATTCGCGGCTACAGACACGATCTTTATGGTCAACATGCTATATTCGATGTTTACGCGAAGGATCTTCCAAAAGAGCTGTCGCGCAAATTTGACGCAAAGAAGATTGCAGATGATAGATTTTTAAAGGCAGAATCTCTCCTCAATGGTGCAAGTGACGTCATGGCAGTTGTTGCGATAACTCCAAATTCAATTGGGCTTGCACAGAAAATACCTTTCGTTTTTGAAGTGGCAGTTTCCGGCAACGGCCCCAGGTTGCAATATCATTATGTAAAGAGCATTTTGGGAAAGGAAATAAGAATAAATAATATTTTTCAAGTTGGACAGAATATCGACGTTTTTGGCATAACCCGTGGCAAAGGAATAGAAGGTCCTATTACTAGGTTTGGCGTTAAGAGAAAACAACACAAATCAAGAAAGAGTATCCGCGCTGTCGGTACATTGGGTCCAATATCGCCCGCGGTAGTCATGTATACGGTTGCTAGGCAAGGCCAGAGGGGATTTCATCAGAGAACTGAATACAACAAGCGCATACTGATAATCTCAAATACGGACAAGGATGCACAGAATTCAATAAATCCTCCAGGCGGCTTTAAACACTTCGGGCTAGTTAGAGGCGACTACATTGTAGTAAGAGGTTCAGTGCCAGGCGTTCCAAAGAGGTTGATAAAGATGAGGCAGCCAATACGCGGTATGTCGAAGAAGGTGCTTGAGCCAAGGGTCTTGGAGGTAGTTGTTAGATGAGAGCCAAAGTTATTGGACTAGATGGCGCAGAATCTGCTGAGATAGAGCTGCCCGCAGTTTTTGATACCCCGTACAGACCTGAAGTGATTCATAAAGTCTACGTGAACGTCCTTTCACATTCGTACCAAAGACAGGGAAGATATCCAGCAGCCGGCGAGATTGTTAGTGCTAAGTCCCGTAACACAGGGCTTGGAATTGCCCGCATCGCAAGGGCTCGAGGAGAAGGCTTTTCTAGGGCAGGCCAGGCTGCAGGTGTTGCTGGCGTAAGACACGGGCGAGTTGCCCATCCGCCAGAGTCCTGGAAAATCATTTACAAGAAAATCAATCATAAAGAAAAACAGCTAGGCCTTTGCTCTGCAATAGCGCTTACAGCCAAAAAGGAGCTGGTACAACGACGTGGCCACAAGATAGGTAATGAGGTCAAACTTCCTCTAGTTATTTCAAATGACATTGAATCAATAGGAAGAACCAAAGATCTTAAGAATACGCTGATACGGCTCGGAGATGACATTGCTCGGGCAAGTCTGGTGCGAAAGGCAAGATCAGGAACTCCAAGGCGTAGGGGAAGGCCAATACGCTCCGGAACAAGCGTCCTCATTATTGTTGGAAATGACTCTAAACTTGTCTCGCTTTCCCAGTCGATACCAGGCGTTGACATCAGGTATGCCAAAGATATAAGTATCCTTGATCTGGTGCCTGGCTCAAAGCCAATAAGGCTAACAATCTTCTCTCAGGGTGCAATTGAATACATGAAAAGCCTGCAGGCACCTATCCACAAGGTGTTGGAGGTTATCGGAAAGTGAGCAAGCCAGCACCTGCAGCACGAAGGAAACAATCTGCTCTGCCTAAACTGAGGAGCAATATGACTTTGGAGCAAGCAGCAACTATGATACTCGCGCCGTATGTTACAGAGAAGACATTCAACCAGATAGAAAAAGAGAATAAGCTCGCTTTCATTGTAGCAGAAAAGGCTACCAAGGAGCAGATCATTGATGCCATCAATATTCTCTATGAAGCTGACATTGATGAAGTCAATACTACGAGGACAATTCGTGGCAAGAAAGCCTTTGTCAAGTTCAAGACGCCTGAGGGAGCAAGAGACCTTGCAACTAAGTTGGCTTTAGTATAAAAGCGCTATTTTTTCTCGTTAGATTTAAAAGTGGCCTGGAAGCCAGAGATGGAGTGATCTAATTGGTACGTGAGTTTAAGTTTAAGGGTTACAGTCCTCAACAATTGCAATCCCTTTCAATAGAGAATCTGCTTCCCCTTCTTAATTCGAGGCAGCGCAGATCGCTTGATAAGCGGGTCAGCTCTTATATGAATGACGAAAAGAGAAAGCTTCGAGAGAAGCTCAAGCTCGCGAGAGACGGAAAGCTCAAGGGTCAATTGAGGACACATGCTCGCGACATGATTATTCTTCCGGACATGGTTGGCCTGACCATTTACGTTCATAACGGCAAGGATTTTGTACAGGTTAACATGAAGCCAGAAATGATAGGACATTATCTTGGAGAATATGCGATTACAAACAAACGTGTTCAGCACGGCACACCAGGAGTAGGCGCGTCTAGATCGAGCCTGTACGTTCCACTGAAGTGATAAGTATGCCACAGTTTGATTATGCCTTTCAAAATTATGATAAAACAAAACATGTACGTGCGTCAATACGCGAAAAAGACATATCTCATAAACATGCCCGGGAGATAGCTGTAGCCATAAAAGGTAGGTCAATTGAAAAGGCACGGGAGTTACTTGAGAATGTTATTTCCCTCAAAGAAGCCATCCCATACCGCCGCTACAATAACGAGGTGGCACACAGGTCAAATATCCGTGATGGATTTTTTGCCGGCAGATTTCCCAAAAAGGCAGCAACGGAATTCCTTAGAATTCTAGACAATCTTGAATCTAATGCTGAATACAAGGGTATGGATCTTGATAGACTCCGAATTGTGAGTGCAGTAGTGCATAAGGGCACAAAGCTTAAACGGTTCCAGCCGCGAGCAATGGGTAGATCAAGTCCAAAGTTTGACACCTTGGTTCACATAGAGCTTGTTGCACAGGAGGCAAAGGATATAGAATGAGCGCAATCAAGAATGTAATTAAGAATAACTTTCGCAACATGGAGCTTAATGAATTTCTCGCTGAAGAGCTCAAGGACGCCGGATATGGAGGCATTGAGGTGCAAAAGACTCCTGTAGGTGCAAGGATAACAGTCTATGTTACAAGACCTGGACTTGCTATTGGTAGGAAAGGTGTTGGCATCAAGGACATCATGACCAAGATTGAGCAAAAGTTTGGGCTACAAAACCCGCAGATTTCAGTTCTTGAAATTCCAAACCCTGAGCTTAATCCGCAGATAATGTGCAATAGAATTGCTCAGCTTATTGAGCGAGGCACCGCGTTTAGGCGGGCAGCCATGTGGTCACTCAATACAATAATGAGTGCCGGCGCGCTGGGAGTTGAGGTTGTGATTTCTGGCAAACTTAGAACAGAACGGGCTCACTTTGAAAAACATACAATCGGCATTGT
Source organism: uncultured Nitrososphaera sp. (assembly GCA_964460425.1). Classification (GTDB taxonomy): domain Archaea; phylum Thermoproteota; class Nitrososphaeria; order Nitrososphaerales; family Nitrososphaeraceae; genus Nitrososphaera. The sequence goes on along the minus strand of CAYWRR010000102.1, from coordinate 3,236 downwards.
ACCAAAGAGCGGCGAGGTTTCTGATAAGATAGTCAAGACAGGGATTACTCATGTGCTAACCAAGATGGGCCTAATGGGGATCCAGCTGAGAATTGCATCCAAGGTGGCATTACTACAAGAATTTGAGTTTAAGAATGGAGATACAGATGTGCAGGTGTCAGCACCTCAGTCAAGTCATCAAACTGAAGAATCTACTAGAAGTGAAGAGAAGTCGGGTTCAGGTGAAGAACAAAAAGGAGATAAGCAGGATGCCGAGAATTAAGCTTAAGACATTACGAGAGATGAACGATCAGGATCTGAGTGACAAGCTTGCTGAGCTCAAAACTGATCTTGGAAAGCTTCAGCTTGAGAAGTCAAAGGGCACGCTGAAGAAACAGACAGGCAGTATTAGATGGCTTCGACGAGATATTGCTCGCATGAAGACAATAATGAACGAGAGAAAAGGGCAGAAATGACTCGATACTGCGAAAATGTTCTATCACACGGGATCGTGGGCCTCACGGCAAAAATACTTGAATCATCAGATTCGACTTTACGGGGCATAGTAGGCACAATTGTATTCGAAACGAAGAATACAATATTCATAAGGAAAGATTCCATTGTAAGGCAGGTAGCAAAAGAGACAGCAAAAAAGCTTCAGCTTCAAACACCTTCTTGCGCTTGCTTTATAAGTGGTTCTGCCTTGATAGGAAGACCTGAGGATCGTATTTCACGAGTAAACAATAGGTGATATGATAAATTTTGGTTAGAAATATTGGTGTTTCAGTTGCTTCCCCTCGGAAGGCTTGTGACGACAAGTTCTGTCCATTCCACGGTACGCTGCCTGTAAGAGGCAAATTGTTGCTAGGCACCGTATCAAGTGCAAATGCACCTAAGATGGTGGTAGTATCAAGAGAATACCCTAGGAGGGTTGCAAAGTACAAGCGTTTTCAGAGAAGCAAATCGAAAGTACATGCATATCTTCCATCCTGCCTCGAGGTCAAGGACGGGGAGGAAGTAAGAATTGCAGAGTGCAGACGACTTGCAAAGACAGTTTCATTTGTAGTGATTGAGGTGAACACAAAGGATGGCGGCGAGAGGTAAGTCAAGAGCAGTTTCAGCAAAGGGAGTAGAAGAGTTCCGCCCCTATATTACAAGGGCCATCCCAGTTACAGCAAGCCTGGTATGCACTGATAATACCGGTGCTAAGATATTGCGCATTGCTCAAGTTACAAGGTACAAAGGAAGGCACTCTAGGCAGCCTGCAGCAGCAGTTGGTGATTTTGTTACTGTGACTGTCAAGAAAGGTCCAGCAGAGCTGCGTAAGCAGATTTTTGGTGCAGTCATAGTCAGGCAGAAGTATCCAATAAGGAGGCTTAACGGTGTGCGTGTAGCATTTGAAGACAACGCTGCAGTTCTTGTGACGCAGGAAGGTGAAATCAAAGGAACAGACATTAAGGGACCAGTAGCATCAGAGGCTGCAGAGAAGTGGCCGAGAATAGCCAACTTGGCGGGCATGATAGTATAGGTGAAAATTATGGCGGCAGGCATTAATCCAAAACTGATCCATATTCCTAAGCACCAGCGCGATAAGATGTTTGGCGCTGTACTAGAAGACTCGCTACGTAAACAGTATGGAAGAAAGAACATACGTGTTGTCAAGGGTGATTCTGTCCGGATAATGCGCGGGGAATACAAGGGCGTAGAAGGAAAAGTCGAGAAGGTAGACACTGAGCATGCTACATTTCATATTGAGGGTATCCAGAGAGAAAAGATCCGTGGGGGTCAAGTCAAGGTCCCAATTCATTCTTCAAATGTGATGGTTATATCTCTAAACCTTGACGACAAATATAGATCAACTAAGCTCCAGGGAAAAAGCAAGGCGGAGTCAGTAGCTTCTTCTGAAAAAAAGGAACAAAAAGAGAAGAAAAAGGAGGAAGATAATGAATAATGGGCAAGAAAGGTCGTGATACTAGAATAAAAAGACAGCTAGCACCGACCTTCTGGGCCATTAAGAGGAAAGAAGGTCAGTTTATCATGAGAGTCAACCCAGGGGCTCACCCTGGGAAGAGGGCCTATCCTCTAGGCATTGTCTTGCGTGATGTGCTCAAGCTTGCAAGGACAGGATATGAAATAGATAGGATTTTGAAGGCCGGTAAAGTCAAAGTGGACGGAGTGATAAGACGTGATCCCAACTTTGCTATCGGATTGATGGACGTAGTGGAGCTAGCTATGGGTCAAGCGTACAGGATGGTTCCAAAGAATGGAGTCTCATTGTCTCCAATTGCAATTGAGGATGGGGAAAAAGGATTGAAGCTGATCAAGATCACAAGCAAGACCTATATTAAAGGCAAAAAGATACAATATGGCTTCCATGATAGCAAGACACTCATAAGCGACCAAAATCTGAAGGTTGGTGACAGCTGTGTTGTCGGTCTGCCGGCGGTAGATATCACCAACCATATTGCTTTTGAGAAGGGCGCTACAGCGGTTATCATCACAGGCGAAAATGCTGGTGCGGTAGGCAAGATTGAAGACATTCAAGATGGGGTATTCTCTCTTCCAAAGCGAGCACTTATTTCATTTGACAATAAATCAGTAGAATTGCCAGTTGAAATGGTAATGGCTGTCGGAACTGACAGACCAGTGATTAGGGTGAGTTAGGTTGAGCCAGCAACAAATACAGCACCAACATGACATGAAAAGGATAAGCGTCCATAAGGTGGTGATAAATATTGGAGTCGGGAGATCCGGCGAGCCCATAGACAAAGCAAAGAATGCTCTGCTTGAGCTGACAAATCAACAGCCATCTGTACGTGGAGCGAAAAATACCGTGAGGGACTTCGGTATTCACAAGGGAGAGCCCATAGGGGTGGTTGTGACCCTCAGGCGAGAGCCAGCAATTGAATTCCTAAAACGCGTAATAGCAGCAAAGAAGAATGTGCTCAAAGCATCATCATTTGACGATTATGGGAATATCTCTGTTGGCATTCATGAGCATATTGACATCCCAGGTACAAAGTACAATCCTGAGATAGGTATCTTTGGCATGAACGTTAACATTGTGCTCAATAGACCTGGATATAGGATTGCTAGAAAGAGCATAAGGAGCGCCAAGATAGGCAAGGCACACAGGATAAACAGAGAAGAGGCAGTAGAATTCTTTAAACAGCAATATGGAGTAGAGGTTGAATAAACAAATGCCAAAGCCCAGAGAGTATGAATTAACAGGAAGAAAGAGGCTTACGCATGGTAAG
>CAYWRR010000101.1:0-7823 GCA_964460425.1 uncultured Nitrososphaera sp. | reverse complement strand
TCTGAACCTCCGACAACATATATCCTACCATTTAGAAATGCTCCAGCAACTTCTTCCCTCGGATCAGGCATGCTCGCTCCAGTAGACCAAAATGAGGAAGACGACAGTGATTGTGACTGTGATTGTGATTGCACGAATGTCAATGGAAAATAAAATAAGACGAGAATAATTATAACCATGGTTGGAGCAATCATCGCCGACCACTTAGGGTTACAAGTCCTCTGTCTTATTTAGATTCACAAAATACACATAGTTCTCAGTTAGTGTATAAAACTATTATATGCCCTTTTTCATCCTTAGAGCGTGATTTTCAGGATACTATTATTTTCCTTTGTTGTTTTGCTTATAATTCCTATAGCATACTGGTATTCATTAGGAAAGGCTGCAGCGTCAAAAATCGAGCCCGTGACCTACGATGATGATCTTCAGATTGAGATGATATCTGACGGATTAGAATATCCCACAAGTATGGCTTTTTTGGATGAGAATGACATTTTGATAACAGAGAAGGACAAGGGTACGGTACAAAGATTGGTGAATGGAAGAATGTTAGACAAACCAATACTTGATGTCGCCGTTGCTAATCAGAACGAGAGGGGAATGCTAGGAATTGCTATATCAGAACATGCAGGTGGACCGACTTACGTCTATTTATATTTCACTGAATCCCCGAAGAAAGATGATGGCGTCGACTATTGTCCTAAAATAATCTATTGTGAACCGGGCAATGATCCACTCGGAAATCGTCTATATAGGTATGAGCTTGTATCCAATAAATTAGTAAATCCCAGATTGTTGCTTAACCTACCTGCTACACCTGGATCCGATCATAATGGTGGCTCCCTGGCAATAGGACCTGATAACAATTTATACGTGGTCGTTGGCGATCTAAGTCTCAACAATTCCCAGATCTCTAACGTGGCTGAAGGAGTACCTCCTGACGGAAGAGCTGGGATAATTAGAGTTACTCAAGATGGGCAAGTAGTACGTCCGACTATTCTAGGAGATGTCCATCCTCTAGACATGTACTATGCTTACGGGATAAGAAATAGTTTTGGAATTGACTTTGACCCTGTGACTGGTAAACTGTGGGACACCGAAAATGGTCCTGATTACGGTGATGAGATTAACTTGGTTGATCCTGGCTTTAACAGCGGATGGAAAAGAGCCCAGGGTATGTGGGAGCGGGAGGAGTATTTTGGAGGACCTGTAGTAGTAGAGGAACCCGACAATCTGGTAGATTTTGGGGGGAAAGGAAAGTATAGTAATCCTGAATTCACCTGGACGCTCCCTGTAGGTCTCACTTCCATCGAATTCCTCGATTCTGACAAACTTGGAAAAGAGTATGAAAATGATATGTTAGTCGCAGATATCCATAATGGAAATATTTATCGTTTCGAGCTTAACGCACAGAGAACAGAGCTTACGCTCGATGGTGATCGTGCTGATAGGGTAGCCGATACTGATGAAGAGTACGACGAGGTTCTATTTGCAAGCGGGTTTAACGGCATAACTGATATTGAGGTTGGTCCAGATGGATATCTATATGTTCTAGCCTATCATGAAAGGACTGAACGAGATCGAACGCATTACTACGGTCAAGGGGCAGTCTACAGGATATTGCCATGATGATCCGCTTGCAAGACCAGTGTGGCTCGTTCAGCCTATTTTTCTAAATGAAATATCTCTGTCACACCGCTCTGAGTCAAACCAGGCTCTGGCCCTCCTCCTATGACATAAAGTTGATTGTTGGCGGCTACAACGGCTAATCCATGCCGAGCTGTTGGCATTGGCTCAACTTCAGTCCACTCATTAGTATTTGGGTCATATTGTTCGTTGTTGTTAAATGTACCGGCGGGTTCTTCGCCTCCTAGGGCGTATACCTTTCCATCAAGGGAGGCGGCTGACAATCCGCCTCGCTTAGTGGGCATCGGCGCCAGACTAGTCCAAGTATCGTTTTTTGGATCATAGACCTCATTGGCATCAAGGTTGAATTCAGAGGCGCCCACTCTACCTCCGACAACATATAACTTTTCATCTATTACTGCAGATGCCAGATGCTCTCTAGCTGTCGGCATAGGCTTTTTTTCCGTCCATTCCTCGGAATCTGGATCATAAGCCAAAATACTACTTGATACTCCTGATTCATCTACTCCTCCGACTACATATAAGATTCCGTCAATAAAATTGGCAGTTGGCGCAGCCTTTGTTGATGGCATTGATTTACCCTCATGCCACCTATCAGCAGAGGGGTCAAAAATAAATAAATTATCAGTTGGTTCCCATTTATTATTATATCCTCCAGCCACATACAGCCTGTTATCGTAACCCGCCGCTCCAGAATGGTCCAACGCCTGAGGAAGAGGAGATGCCCTACTCCACATACCGGTATTTGGATCATAAACTTCTACAACATCCGTCGTTTTATCTTCGTCATCGAATCCTCCTATTACGTAGATTTTTCCATTTAGAATAGCACCGACGCCATCTGTTCTGGGTGTAGGCATATCTTCTCCCAAAGTCCAAGATGGATTATTTTTTTCAGGCAACGTACCATACGATGAAATAATTGCAAAGAAATTACTTAGAGAATATATAACAATAATCTGGATAATCATACTTGATACTGCAAAAAAGCTCAGCGAGGACACATTTCTCAAATACCTTCAAAAGCATCATAAAAGTATTACTCTTCCTAGTCTTCTGAAATCTACCATAGTACTGCTATAACCTGACATTAAATATTGACATAGATGATCACTTAGTGAGTGTTTCTTGGAAAAGAGTCCTGGCTTATACGCTTAAAAAATACATCTCCTCTTCCATTGCTATCCCCTTCAATCCATACTAAATACAGATCTTTTTGGTATTCGGTCACATATGCTGAACTAGATAGCGATCTGGTTCTACTCAAGTTAAGAGCATTGTCGAAATGATCGCCACCATCACCAGATGCCGTAAATAAAATTTCAGATCCGCCCTTGGCGCTTGCAGTCCAAGCGAGATAAACATTATCGCCAATTGCGGCTATTTGTGGAGAGACTGAACTTCCGTTATTTCTGTATACAAGTTTCGTCCCACCAAAGGTATCTCCATAATCAGAACTTCCTCTCAAGTTTATTTCATAGTTGCCAGTGGTGTTATCAGACCATACAACATATACATTATCTCCACTCGCAGCCACCTGTGGAGAGACTGAACTTCCGTTATTCCTACTTAAATTTTTAGTTCTATTAAAGTTATCTCCATAATCAGAACTTTTTCTAAAATTTATATCATAACTGCCAGTTTTGTTATCAGACCATACAACGTACACATTATTTCCAGCTTCAGCTATCTGTGGAGAGACTGAACTTCCGTTGTTTCTGCCCACAGGTGAAGTTAGATCAAAGTCATTTCCACGATTATAACTGGCTTTGAAATTTATACTGTTACTTCCCCCAGTATAATCAATCCACACCACATATACATTATCGCCAATTGCGGCTATTTGTGGAGAGACTGAACTTCCGTTATTTCTGTATACAAGTTTCGTCCCACCAAAGGTATCTCCATAATCAGAACTTCCTCTCAAGTTTATTTCATAGTTGCCAGTGGTGTTATCAGACCATACAACATATACATTATCTCCACTCGCAGCCACCTGTGGAGAGACTGAACTTCCGTTATTCCTACTTAAATTTTTAGTTCTATTAAAGTTATCTCCATAATCAGAACTTTTTCTAAAATTTATATCATAACTGCCAGTGGTGTCATCGCTCCATGCAACGTAGACATTATTACGGTAGACGAAGATATGCGGATCGGTGGAATTTCCAAGATTACTACTCAGATTTTCTGCCGCGCTAAACGATGCCCCCCTATCGGTACTTTTCCTTAAAATTATGTCACTATTTCCATCAGAACCTTCATCGGTCCAGATTACATAGATATTGTCTTTATGCACAGCCACTAGTGGATTAGATGCAGAGGAACTGCCGCTAAGCATGATATTATGACCAAAGAAAAGCCCGTATGCTAGTCCCACACTAAGATAAATATGAAATACAGCACAGCAAACCAAAGTAAGGAACATCAGCATGTTAGGAAAGCAACAGCGTGATTGGCATCCCAAATAATATCACTATTATGAAATACAGCTATCATAAACAGAGTTTCTTTTTATTCTTATTGTTTTCATCACCTAATTAGGATCTATCTTTGGTAGGGGGCTATGTGGGGTAACCTATCATCTGGTATATATTATCAATAATTCGCTTGTACCACTATTTGGCCGCCGCCAATATCTGCTTCGCGCACATTTGTGTAAGGATACTTTCCCCTATCATAAGAAATTCCGGAATCTCTAAAGCTGGCGATAGGGGATGTATGCTCATATATCGATTTTATCATCTCAATGTGTCTTTTATCCTCACCTGGATTACCTAACACATGGAAGTAGGTAGAATCGGCTATCAGGAGGATCTGGTCTGTCTGAACCGGCTGCGAGGAATCTCGTATATGCGAAAAGTCATGGTCCCGGTCAAGTACATACCTAAAGATCCAGGAATAAGGTGGACTCGAAATTATAGTCGTGTTATATGCACTATTCTTTACATCTTGAGTAACAAACGCAGCCGCTTGATATTGAGATGAGGAAAGGTCGGATGTAATAATAATCGTCGTATTTACTAATCCAAATATAGTGACCGCAGTAGCTGCAATATGTGGCATTACTCTCAATACCTTATTCCTGGTTCTAACTAGCTGAGCTAGTCTCGTGAATACCAACGCCGCAGCGATACAAAATGCCGGAAGTAATAATATCCAATGAAAGTGTGTTGCCCATCCTACTGCATACATAAGGAGAATGTATGGAACTGACCAGACTAATGGAAAAAAGTCTTTTTTAAGAGCCGCTATAATAAATCCAGCAACACCTATGAATAACAAAACTGGGTCAAGTTTGAAAAAAATATTTAATATATCGTCTAACTCCTTGCCCTCACCTTGCCTTTCACTTCCTTGCCATAAAACACCCTCACGCCATTCTTCAAAGTCACCTACTGATACAGCGTATGCAGGCCAAATTAGAGGAATAAGAATAACAGGAGTAAACCACAGTCCAAATCTTTTTGCACTTCGAGCTGGAGGTCTACCAGAGAGTAACAGAAATCCCATGAGGGGAATTATAGAAAAGGCCGGCAGCTTCGTAAAAATAGCCAATCCCATGAAAATACCAGATAATAAAACCAAAACGATGCCATTATGCGAATTTTTTCTGGCATGATCAAAGTGGTATACGGAATTCTTTATGTAGGAGACCATAAAGTAAATTGAAATTAGGACGAGTGGAAGCATTATCGAATCCAACAATATTCGTCTTGTTAGCCAGCTTAACGGCATGACCGCAAATAGAATAGCTGCGATCAAGGCTACCTTGTTGTCATACCACGTGGCAGCTATCTTGTACACAAGGAAGGTATCTAGCACCGCAAGAAGCCCCATCAGTATCCTAGGAATGGCGTAAAGAGTCTCTATTGTTTGGACATTGTCATTAATATTTGTGGATAAGTTTGAAATATCCGGATACCCAACGATCGTCAACACTGAGGCTAAAACAATCTGTCCGAAGTAAGGATGATCATAGCTACTAGTAGAAGTCTGGGTGTGGTCGAACTGACTAGACGGGTCATGAGTACCTAAACCCTCCAATGTGTACATAGCTCTGCGCATATAGGTTCCCTCATCTGGATGGATAGCAGGAAATCCACTTGGATTCCAAAGATGAGTAAAGCTTGATAATACTAAAGGAATAGCCAGTATGACGATAGATGAGTGCTTTAATTTTGTCTGATATGTTTGTGGGATGTTAGAAAACATACAAAATATCACCTCATACTATATCAATATGGTGACCAGTATACCAGGTTGATATGTTAACGGATAGATTAATGTAATTTTTTGTGGGGGGCCACGTAGCCACAATCATATTACACCAAATTCTGATCAAGTCCTCTAATCGTCTATTGCCTCTTTTGTGGTATAAATATTAATTTTTTTATGCCTGACTGGATATTCTGAAAAGCTTACCATCATATGATATGACATACAGATATCCGTCTGGACCAACTTCAATATCAGTGATTCCATTAAATCCTCTACCTAGGATAGCTTCTTGTAGTTCGTCTTGGTTATTTGCTATTTTGTCCTTTAGAGGACCGTCAAGGAGCAGCTGGTTTCTATCTTCACTCAAATCAAAATGATAGAGGTTTCCATTATTAATGTCTCCTACGAACATGTCGTTTTGGTAATCCTTACCCAGCTTGTCTGAATCCAAAAACTTGATAGAGGTTACCCCGACAGTCCGATTCCATGTGAATTCTGGGCTGCTGTATTCTCCATTCCCGTCAAAGTCTTCCAAATCATCAGGTTCGTCTGGCGCAACTGGTCCACCATAATAATCATCCCGTTCCCAGATGCCCTGAACCATACTCCACCCACTGTTGAAGCCAGGTTCTACAAGGTTAATTTCATCCCCAAACCCAGGACCATTTTCTGTGTCCCATAACTTGCCAGTCACAGGGTCAAAGTCAATTCCGAAACTATTTCTTATACCATAGGCGTAGTATTTGTTTAGAGGATCTTCATCTCCTATGATCCCGACTAGACCATTATCATCATCACCTTCATCGTTCTCATCGCCACCATTTACCCGCGGCTCTACTGCTTCGCCCTGCGGCGTTACTCGAAGTATTCCACCTCTTCCGTCAGGCGGGGGGCCGTCGTCGTGGTTTGATATTTGGCCATTCATATCACTTACCTCTCCTATAGGTATGTACATGTTATTATCAGGCCCTATCAATATTGGACCGCCATTGTGAGAGCCTCCAGGAGAAGCAGGTAAGTCTAACAACAGGGTCGGATTTACCAGTTTGCCATCTTCAAGTTCATATCTATAGAGACGATTGCCTATAGGCTCGTTTTCATCGCTACACTTAAAAGAACGCGAGCATTCGTCAATCCCATCCTCATCTTCTGATTCTGTGTAATAAAGGTAAACATATGTGGTGTTTTGCTGAGAGTCTTCATTTTCATTTTCTGAAATGGCAATCCCTAGAAGTCCCCTTTCATATGCGGTTGCAACATTAACATCAAGTATTGGTTCTTCTGAAATTACACCATTTACTATTCTTTTAACCGTACCTTTGTCTTTCTCCAAAACCAAAATATCATCTGGTCCTACGAAGGCCAACTGAGTGGGTAATTGCAGCCCTTCACTAACCAGTTCCAGTCTTAAATTAGGATCGTCGATGGTAGGTAGGCTTGACTCACCTTTTCTGAAGTCAGGTCCATACGGTGTGTCTTCTGACGCATAAGCAGTATAGGCAAAGCTGTTAGCGTATAGTAGACCAGGAAAGATTATTAATGTACATAATAGTATACAAAATGGCAAATAAGGCAAGCCCAAATATTAGTACGTTAGGATACGAAAATAGATAATTAAATGCTTTGCTGTTGATTAGCACTTAAAAATAACCATGGTCTATTTCAACGCCAGCCTCTTAGGCAGCCGCAATATTATTAGAGTCACTGCTACTACGATGATAGATAGAGATATCGCTATATTGGTACCTGAGGATATCGCTCTTTGTAATGGGACTAGGATACCCTCTTCTTTTGCTAGTGCAGATATATCTGCTGGTAGCTCCAGGTTTATTTCCTTGTTGTCATTGTAGATATTATTTTTACCAAATTGAATTGACTTTAAATAACTAAGGTATTCGGTGTTGATCCATCCACCTTTTGAATCAATCTCATCGTAATTATCAACATGATCAAAT
>CAYWRR010000100.1:0-7829 GCA_964460425.1 uncultured Nitrososphaera sp. | reverse complement strand
AAATATGATTTTTCTTTGCACAGGCTCAAAACCAATTATTCCACCAATAAAAGGTCTACAAGATATAACATACCATACAAGCGACACTATCCTTGCAATGGATAGGTTGCCTGAGAGCATTGCAATTGTTGGAGGAGGATATATTGCAGCCGAATATGGTCACTTCTTTTCAAGCATGGGGTCAAAGGTCACAATAGTTGGCAGAAACAAGCAGTTCCTTCCTAATGAAGAGGCTGAAATATCCGCACTAGCAAGGCGACAGCTAGAGAGACACATGACAGTTATCACGAATAGTGAAGTAATTGAAGTTAGGGAAAAAGAGACACAAGCCAACAATGACAACAGTAAAGATGATGAGCAGAAATGCAAAAAATACCTGATTACTCATGAAAGGAGCACGGGTAAAATAGAGAGGATAACCGCTGACGAGATATTAATTGCTACAGGAAGAGGTCCTAACACAGACATACTTCATCCAGAGAAGGGAGGGATAAAGACTGATGAAAACGGATGGATAGTTGTTGATGAATACCTAGAGACATCGCAGCCAAATGTCTGGGCCTTTGGTGATGCAAACGGCGCATATCCATTTAAGCACAAGGCAAACTACGAAGCTGAAGTTGTATATCAGAATGCTGTATTGAGAAAGGAGAAGGAAAAGCAGACCAAGAAAGTGAAGAAAGACTATCATGCTGTCCCTCATGCTGTTTTTGCATATCCTGAAATCGCTGCTGTGGGTCTTGGCGAAAGAGAAGCCTTGGCAAAATATGGGGAAAATAATATCCTGATGGGTATTGCAAGGTACCAAGATACTGCCAAAGGAACAGCCATGGGTATAAAGGACCATTTCGTTAAGGTTATTGTAAAGGCTGATGACTTAGAAATTGTGGGTGCTCATATTGTCGGGCCATATGCATCGGTGCTCATTCAGGAGATAATCAACATTATGTATACACAACACGAGCGTACCGTGAAGCCTATACTAAGCGCCATGCACATCCATCCTTCTCTTAGCGAGGTAGTCCATAGAAGCGTTTCTTCACTCATGCTGCCACAACAGTATCATCACGTAATTGCAGAGCACTATGGGCTCTCAATTGAATAGAAAAAATAGTCAGGTAATCAATAGATGCAACAGATAGAGATAGAGAACCCCGTGCTTGACACCGATTCGTCTATCAATAAATGCTAGATGGATATTCTGTGTCTACCAGATCGGTTCATCTCCAAAAGCTTGATGCTTCAGCAATAATCAAGAGGTGCCCTGATGAAAAACGCAATCAGTCATGTAGATATTCGCGGTTCTATAATCTAATTTTTGAAAAGTAGGCAGTTAAGGTAGGCTAGCATCAGTATTTTATGCAGGTTTGACTAATAGCATTCTTCAATTTATTTGCCTTCTTGTGATTAAGATCCTAAATATATATATTTCTTAAGGTTCATATCTAGAAAAAGCATAATGTCATCTAGAAATATTTCAAGAAAAACATAAATACACATCTGCCGAAAATAAGGCTCCGACCAGCCGAAAAAGAAGGCTGATCCATCATCCAGAACTGCACAGCAAGTAAAGGCCTGCTGTGCCCATGGGAATGTATGGCTGACGTAATGGGGAAGCAGGTACACGGTCAATGGGAAAGTGTTGACCGCCACCCTTCCTAACACATTGCGCCAGGGGCAAACCACAAGGCTGCCTGGAACCTGCAAAGACTGTCTTGAAGGGAAAGCCACATGCCTTCGAAAGCTGGTCGGATTACCTTTCTTTTTGATATTCCCTATCTCCTTGGCACCAGCTCTGTATCATAACAAGTAGTTTAGAACTTTTGACCTAGTCCATCCAGCTTGCCAGCTATGAAAAAATGATGTGTAATCTTTTTAGCTTTTTTTATACCTTAAAGAAAATAGTATATCTTCGCAAGGATCAACAACAAAGGACGAAACCACCAAACTGTAGAACTCTACCTACGATATCTGGTGAGAGAAATTGTTGCTAGTACTCTCTAGATCTTCCTGTATTATTAATTTATGACACTATCACGACCAACTTTGTAGTGCTTTTGCAAATTCCAATTTCAATATATGAGCATTGCATAACTATGTGATATTTTCAAAGCATAATCCATACGCTTGGCTGGAAACATTGCAGTCATTTGATTTTTTATGTGTCCTTATAGCCTACAGCAGTGTCAATACTATTTGTGGCTTTTATGTTTGTGACGACATATGAGATCTTGATTTGTATGTGATAGAGATGGGTATTTTTCAATAATGTTATACATAGTTATGTGCGTTAGCTTAGCTACATGAGATCCATATTGAGCAAAACAGCATTTCTTGTTGGCTATGATCTTTCGAGGCGAGGTTTCTACTCGCATAATGCTAGGGGGGAAAAGAAATTATTGCCGAAAGTTGTACGCTTATTGCTGAGTTCATGCTCTTCTACTACATAGTCAAGAACCCACTATCATACACTTGAGCACTAAAGTCTACAGGATAGAGTATATCCTCTATTTTTTGAAGACTTCATTGTTGTTATAGTTACTGTTGCTTAAGTTAGTAGTGGCAGCTATAGATCACTTTCTTGGCTACCTCACTTACATAAGAGAGAAAAAACGTAACTATGAAATGCCCTTACACTTGTTACTTCAGTCGCAACAAAAGTTTTGCTATCTTCATTGATATTGTGACTTCTTTTAACAAATCTTGAGTGCCCCCACAATATGCCATTCTGTACAATATCGACTTTCCCCCTCTTGAACCTAAAAAGCTCCGGCCTTTCGAACATTGCTACTGCAAAGACATCGGGCAAATCAAATTTGTCAAATTTCGTCAAAGGATAATGCAGTAATGATTTGACAATAGTTGGTACTTTGTAGCTGTTGCTACTACCTCTTTTGCTCTTTTTACACTGCTGGTTTGAAAGCCTTGAAACAAATTCGTCATCTATTGTCAAATATTTGTCAGTTACATCCAAGCCCACAATGTTTAGCCGCACCGCTCCTGAGGAACCGTGAGTCATCACTATTTGAGCAGCTTTTGGGTCAGAGTAAAAGTTGAATTCTGCATGTTGTGTAATATTGCCATAAACTTTGCTTGCAAGCCCGAATGCGCCCCCCATGATGCAAATTCTCGATAATGAATGAGTTATCCCTGGATCTTCAAGTATTGTCCTCGCAACATTTGTTAGAGGCCCAGTTGTAACCAGCGCAACTTCACCCCTTCTATAGTTTGCCAGTATTTCAGAGATAAAATCGTAAACATCTCCTTTTCGCAAAAGAGCCGGATTACATTGAAGCGCGATATTCCCAAGGCCCTTCCTTCCATGTACTTCCTCTGCATGAACAATTTTCTTAGATAAAGGCCTTGACGCTCCCTTCATCACTGGTATCTTGGACTCATTGCCCATTACCCTCAGGATCCTAAGTGTGTTTAAGGCTGCAGCCCTTGCCGTTACGTTGCCGCTGACAGTTGTTATGCCGATAATTTCGATTTCTGGCGATTGCAAAGCCATTATTATAGCTATAGCATCATCTAAGCCAGTGTCAACATCCATCAGGACTTTTGCAGGCATTTTCTGACAACCACACCCCCCTACAAGTAACTCCTATATGATATGCCTTTACACAGAGCCTGTGCTGTACTCATCTACATACCGCTTGATTTCCTCATAAGTTGGGCTTGCCCTTGTCTCTTCTCTGGTGGTCTTAAGTGCTGCAGCTATATTGGCAAGGTATAGAGCCCCGGAGTCTTCAAACCCTTTTAGCTTGAATGCGCCAAAGGCGCCGACAAATGTGTCTCCTGCTCCTACTGTGCTTACTATTTCTAGATCAGAGGAAGGCAAATGCATAGGTGGGATCGTCATCCTTTTTCCATCGGTGCAGATCACGCATCCCCTATCGCCCAGAGTTACCACAACACTTCTACTCCTGACGGAATTAGATATCTCGGTACATGCCTTGGCGCCATCGTCCACCCATGTTAGAGATCTGGCCTCCTGCTGGTTTAGAATCAGATAATCCACATGTGTTGTGTATCTTTGCATGGCAGAAAGACCATAATTGGTTAGAAGTGCAGGTGACCATATGACGTTCTTGCCAGCTCTTCTAGCAAATATTATGAGTGAGCCTGCAACATCAAAAGGGGGGTCTATAACTATTATTGTACTCGACTTATCGATTGTAGATAGCACTTCAGGCCTTACAACATGCTCTGGCCTAAGGGCCAAGTTTGCAGCGTGATGTGTTAGAATCAAATCTTCACCTTTGCTATCAACAATGACATAAGCCTGCCCCGAAAGCATTCCATCATGCCGAAATATTAGAGAAGTGTCAACTCCTTCATTCTGAAGTATCTTAATCTGACTGTCGGCTATATCATCGACTCCAAGCATTCCTATAACGCCGACACTATTTGCACCTAGAATTTTTGCTGCTGCTACAGCAGTGTTGGCGGCCTTTCCTCCAGGAACAGAAATTACCTTCATGATACGCACTTCTTCCCCGGGATTTGGGAATCTATCTACAAATAGCATAGTGTCCCAGTTTATCGCACCGCATACAAGGATTTTTAGCATACTTAGAGGATATGATGCAACTAGAACCGTGTAAAGTTATCGCACACATAGCTAAGAATGAGCAATGTTTTTGCCTATTTATCCCTGCATCAAGTACTGAGTCCCTTCTTTCTATTTTAACAACTCCACACTTTTCTGATCTTATTCTCAGCGTTCGACTGAATCTATATCTATGACTAGGTCAATCTTGTCATGAATGCCGAGTGGACAGAATTGGTAATGATAACCTCAAGAGTAATAGACAATGTTAGTAGAAGACAGAGCCCAGAGGATCCTGCACAAAAAACTACAAATAAAGGACCCAACAGGAGGTCAAGATTCAGGTACTAATCTCAAGGTGAAGCGATGGCTAATTAGATAACCATATATATAATACTGAGTAAATCCTCCCTCTGAAAATAGAGACATAATGCAACTAAAAGGCTGGTTCTGTAGTAGATGGGGCACTATCATCACTACCATTCTCAAATGAGACGTGTTCCATCCTTCCATTCCCATACTTCAACTATGAACCCTTCAGAAAAGAATTCGATTTGAGCTATTCCTACAATATTGTTAAGAAACGTAGCTGCCCAGTAGAGTTTGTACTGATATAATACTGTTACACTTCCTGTCCCAATAGGGTTCTTGTATGACGGAGCGAAACAAAGGTGGCAGTTGCATTTCGTTGATCATCAAAGTCATTAGAAGGCCTTGGCCTTGATCAATGGAAAGCCCATCAGGTTGAATATTGACTGTGAAGTTGCCTCTCTTAGTGCGTTTATGACAACACCTGTTGTATTTGGAGACATTAGCATTATGCTGTCCAAAAATATGATATTACAATGTGTGTATCATTTAATGTATTGCATCTTTCTTCGATATCCTGAGCAACATGTAACAGATTTTATTTAAAGTAACATTTGAGTTATTGTTGTTGTTGTTACTATTGCTGCTGCTCGCTATAGCTCCCTGTGTTGTAAGGTTGGATTTTGAATCCTCATCTCCTATTATTTTAGAAGTATAGTTTGCTAAATCAATTAGAATTTCTTTTTCACTATCGATTGAGGCTTATTATCTGCCAAGCATACCTGCAAGAAAGATGGCCGCTGCGACTCCTATCCAAACGTAATAGCTTACCATATTGCACGGGAGGTTTTCAAACTGAAAATATCTATCTTGTAATAATTTTGTGCAGCGTACTGCATTACAATGATGTCCACAAATCAAATTGCTGTGCTTGCTGATTATCGTACTATCAGGACGGGATACTCTGCATGGTGCATCACCTTTTGACTAACACTTCCCAATAGCAATTCTTTGAAAGTGCCTCTGCCCCTGCTTCCAAGAACTACCATGTCAGGATTTTCCCGTTTTGACAGATTCAATATCCTTTCGGCAGCATCACCTTCCATTCTCTCCACCCTCACGTTCTTCACACCATGTGCTTTTGCTTCATCTGCATAACTTTCCAAATTTTCCCAGCTGTCCTTCTGTAGTGTTTCTGCTATCTTTTCGAGCTTTTCTTTGCTGCTTGAAACTCGTTCAAATGCGTCAAATACATTGGCTATAACAAGTTCTGCGCCAGATCTTTCAGACAGAAGTATTGCATAGTCAAGAGCTTTCTTGGAGTGTTCTGACATGTCAACTGCAACAAGGATTTTCTTTATCTCTGCCATCTTCATCATCACCCCAACAGGAGTCTCCTTATTTTTCGTGTTCCATTAATGCCAAGATCGCCTCTCTGTCTTGCCCTTATATACTGCTGGCGTGTGGGCTCACTTGAGCAAAAGAGCTTGCCAAACCTCTTCAAATCAGCGCCGATTGTGACGTTGATTCCGCAGCCCTCGCAGTATGGTTCTGAAACATGTTTGGTCATACTGTTGACTCGCCTTCGTTGTATTTATCTAGATAGAATATTGTGCGTTGCAGTGCATTCTATGAAATTATATATGAGCTATCAAAAAGACTCGTTCATGTAAAATGCCGTAGAGGTAAAATATTGTCAAGTTGAAATAATCGACATACCGGACTCTGTTAAAGCAGTTGCCCGTAAAACGTGCGATAACAAAAATCAACTCACTAATTGTTCTTGACAAGAGCAAGTAAGTAGGCGAGCCACTACCATAACCAATTTTTCTCTGCGGGGCTCTATCTGCTAGGACCATATCATAAAGAGCTGCTGCAGCGCGCCGTTAATGTTGCCTGACAAGAACCAGTCCTTCAGGATGTATACAGAGTCCCTGTACCATATTACCTGGTACTACCTGCAGGGTCCATGACCTGCAGAGTATGTTCTTCCATTTTGTCACAAATCTATCGGATTTGGAAATGAACAAGTGCCAGCTGTTAGGGGCATAATTGCAATTGGTGTTGCTTTCCATCATTCTGCTGATGCAATAATGATCTCAAAATTTATGGTTATATTATGAATTGCAGAATCTCAGAAAAATATCTCATTAAACTATTCATACCCTACGCTTTAATACAAGGCATAGTCACAATCTTTTTTTACATAACTACGCCGCATTTGGCTCTTTTCTCCAAAGTCTGAGCCAGAGTAATGTGATAAATCTGCTTTGTGAAAGAGTAATGAGCCTCAGAATATGACGGAGCTTTTTGTCAGGCAATGCAGATAGGAGCTCAAGACATAGAAAAATCGCACATATGCTATTTCAGTTGTCTTGCGCGGAAACAATTACTGTAATGTCAAAGTAGCATATAATGCACACAACCTACTTGGTTACCATGGTTGAGCCACCATCATCTAGCTTCGGGACCAATGGACAACTCCTAATATGAGATAAAATTCTGCTTCTTGGTGGTCATGTAGGTTTGATCATCAGTATGTGTTTCATATTTCAGACACTTGCATCGTCGATTGGCTTTACCAGAGATACTTGATTGCATTTTCAGCATACTGGATTGGCGAGGGCATCACCATTCCAGCTTATATACATTGGGCGGGCTAAAACCTGCGGCGAGATCATTTTCAAACACACAACGGCGTCTCTTCTTGGAAAAAACTAGATTTGTTCTTGGAATAATTTTGTGGCTTACAATCCCATTCCCCTTGTTGTTTGTATTCCCACTCATCCTGAATCTGACAAACAGACCCACCAGTCCTGGAATTATGCCTGTAATAAGACGACTCTCGGGATGGTTTCAACAAACGCAGCTACTGTAATGCTTTAGGTCCTTTCATATACATAGAAGGAGGAGTTTACAATTGTAAAATGACAAGCATGTTGTGCGCACCTAAAAATAGAGTAATGCA
>CAYWRR010000099.1:0-7832 GCA_964460425.1 uncultured Nitrososphaera sp. | reverse complement strand
CGTTTATCCACTTATTTGCAGAATAATCAAAGTAGGCATGAAGGCTAGGGGCATAAACATCAAGATCAAGCAAGGATACATTATATCCTTTAAGTGATAACATGGCGGCTAGGTTACATGCTATTGTTGTTTTGCCAGTGCCACCCTTGTATGAGTGGAAGGCGATGCATCGGGGCATCTCTTATGGGTATAACTCTTTAGATAGACCTATTTAGGAATTGCCTCTATTAGCCTTGGCTAAACCTAGGATAATAAAGTAAAAGCCTCTGTCTCTATGCTTGTCTGATATTCACATATGAGCGCCAAGATCTGGTCTATTAATGATAAAAGCTATTCCAAAAAAAGTTAGTTACCTGTGCTACCTCTTTCCTTGCTCTGCCTTCTCAACTACAGGAACAGAAAATTTGTCATTTGGAATTTTTGCTTAAACTGATATTTTTGTGTATTTATATGCAGTCTGGGGATCACGAGCATAAGTGATACCAAGTACGTTTTCTAAATAGCGTTACAGAGCACAACCAGATAGCAAAAAGCTGATGGATTTTAGATATCTACCTATCATTACTATTACTATTATTATTTGAATACTCTCATAATTGCGGACTTCGCTCTGTGCACACCAGGTATGGTAAAGTCCTTGGCTATTATTACAGGGCAGTTGAACTGATCCAGCAGCGCGAAAAAGTCGGGGTTCTGGAACACTGAATAGCCGCCTACTGTGGCACCCATTATGACAATGTCTGGTTGGAACGCGCTGACAGCTGCAAGCACAGTATCGGCAGCAGCTGGGCTCCCTTCAGGCAGCTTTACCTCCTTTAGGTTGACACCTAGCATCCTCAAGTAGTCTTGCTGCATTGCAACACTGCTGCTCTTATGATTGCGACCACCGCTGCCTCTAACAAGTGAGATCAGTCCTACTTTGAACATACCTGAATGCTCTAGCCAGCTGGTGGCTTTTAGCAGGACATCGGAGTGGTCGCCCCCGTCATAGATTGACACCATGCTTCTTTTCTCTCCATCAATAATTGCTTCCCACCTCCTCATCTCAGTGTCAAAATGCTTCGCCTTTGGCTCTAGCTCAAGTGTGTCATTCTCTGTCTTTATTGCAAGCACCTTGCAGGTCATCAGAGTTGAAAGTTTCCTGTCGTGGCGAAGTGTTTCAAAATCAGTAACAAGAAGGTCGATCTTTTGCTCTTCAATGGTTGCAAGGATCGCTTCAGTTGAGTCATGTGAAACCCTCACAAGGTAGTGGCTTGGAGTATTTTCCCTATCCAATATTTTTTCCAGAGGCTCAAAAGATCGCTTGGCAGTGTCAGCAAATGCTACGCCTGCAGAGAGCGGCGTCTGATGAGGCACAGTTATGACCCGAAGTATGTTTACTTCACCTCCTGTATCTTTGGCTATTCTTATTGCATATTTCAAGAGCCTGTCCGGGTCTTCCGGCGTGTATGGAATCAGGATACGGAAGTCCTGCCTTTTTAGGTCTCCTTCAGAAGTCACTATGGGAGCATAGTGCTGTATCTCCTGCTTAAAGGTGTACATCCTATAGAGCACAAAGCCCACCAATATCCACAGTATAGTTATGCCCCAGCTGAGAGGTTGGGTAACAAGTAGGTAGAGCGCGAGCCCTAAATTTAGGAAGATGCCGGCAATAGGTATCACGGGAAAAAAGGGCGTCTTGAACCCGTACGATAGCTTGTTACCATATATCCTCCTGATGGTGATAGCTGCGATGTTCACCTGCGTGAACAGGAGAAGAAAGATCACGCCCGCCGCCACTGCAATATCTGCAAGCGGCAGCGCATATGCCATAAAAGCCATAATTATTCCGGAAATTATTATCGCAATGTGGGGTGTTCGGTTTACTGGATGAATAGAGCTAAGCTTGTGGGGAAGATTGTAGTGCCGACCCATTGCAAACGCTACTCTAGCTGAAGAAAATGTAGTAGCGTTTAGCGCAGCTAGTGTCGAGACCATTCCGCCGCCAAGTACTATCAAGGCGCCGTAGGGCAGAAATAACTCGACGGCCTTCATGATGCCAAGCTCGCCACTCTCTCCTATGAACCTCCATGCAGCAATCCCTTCAGGTGATATTGCGCCTATTGATACAAATGCTAATAGGCAATAGAGCGTGACTACTATTGCCAGCGAGATAAAGATTGCTCGTGGTATGTTACGTTTTGGGTTTTTAACTTCCTCTCCAGTCTGTACAATAATCTCGTAACCTTCAAAAGCTATGAAAGTGAGACCCATTGCTGCAACCAAGCCCGCTATGCCTGTTGGCATAAAGTCAGCAAAGTTGGCTGTTGGATTCGGGTTGTTATATATTGTCCAAGAACCGGCGATTATTATACAAAGGATGGTGCCAAGCTGTACGATGGTAACAATAGTGCCTGTCTTGCCTGTTTCAGAGGCTCCTTTGATGTTTATATAAGTAAATGCTGTGATGGAGGCCAAAGCTATCAGCTTGTCAAATGAGATGACTCCAAACAACGGCTGGTCAGACAATATGCCCGCCACGTTTGGGCCAAGGAGCTGGTACAAGAACGCCCCAAAGCCTACTGCATAAAGGCTTCCTGCTATAATGTGAGCAAACCATGCCATCCATCCGCTGATAAACGCGTTTGGTCGAGGCAGTCCTTCTCTTATCCACAGATAACCTCCTCCAGCCTCCGGCATTGCCGAGCCCAGCTCTGCATATGCCATTGCCGTAAACAGCGTAATCGTGGCATTTATGATGAATGCAAGTATGACTGCGCTGCCTGCTAAACCAATTGCTGGTCCAGTAAGTACGAAGATCGCACCACCAATCATGCCTGCTATGCCAACCATTATGACATCCATAAGGCTTAGAGTACGCACAAGCTCGTGTTGATGATGTTGTTGATGCTGCTCCCTTGGTGGACCACGAGATTCCGGGCCTGTCGAGGCCGACAAATTTAGCGGTAAAACGATCCAATAGAGAAATAAATGTTTAGAATTGATATAACAGAGTCGTCAAATGCTCAGCTGCAGAAAAACTATTTGGTGCAAACAGTATATACAGTAATACACAAGAGGTATGCGTCACTCGCTCAAGGTTATAATGGTAAAGGGTCCAGCCAGGGTATTTGTAAAGGGGGCCTGCCATGTTCTTGGAAGTGATGTGTCTGGGCAGACAGTAAAGGTAAGGGCTGGCAAGGCGCTCCCATTTGAGCCAAGCAACAAGTGGTGTAGGCTGCAAGCCCGGCTTGGATACGGGGCTAGAATATGGTGCGCGGACCCTAAGCAAGCAGGAACCTCAATGTGGCACAGCGTTGCGGAGCAGGTTTCTGCATTGACTGCCTGCAAAAAAACTACTACTACAGTGATGCTCGTAGGCGATACTGACACTGGCAAGTCAACGCTTGCGATATATCTTGCAAATATGGCAATCAGCCATGGACTTGTTCCAATCGTTATAGACGGAGACATTGGTCAGGGCGACCTCGCGCCGCCTACTGCCATAGGAGCTGCAGTTCTCTCAAAACAAGTAGTTGATCTGCGTGATATTAATACCAACAACAACAAGCTGTTCGAATTTGTTGGAACTACATCGCCCATAGGATTTGAGGGGTTGATTGCAGAAAAGTTGAAGTCTATACTTGACAGGACTGGCCCGCTTGCCGATATATGCATTGTCAACACAGATGGCTACGTGAGGAACAGTGGGCTACGATACAAGGCAATGATTGCAGAAAAGTTGCAGCCTGACGTAATAATATGCCTGGGCGGAGATGTATTTCTGCTGCTTCTTGATAGGTTTAAAATCAAGTCATGTCATATTCTGCACGCTAGTCCAAGCAGTCAGGCATACAAGTCAAGGCTTGAGCGTTTGAGCCGCAGACTGGATCAGTTCCTGCGGTATGTCAGCAATAGATCTTACATAGTAAATCTTTCGCAGGTTAAGTTCGATTACATGAATAAGCTTTTTTTGCCATCCGATCTATTTCAGCCACACATAGAGCAGCTAGAGCCAGAAAATATGACGGGAATGTTCGTCGGGCTTGGTTCAAATGGCAATGTAGTAGGATTTGGTGTGATTACAAATGTCAGTCCAGGCAATGGTACCTTACAAATCCAAACCAATATCAGTTCGTTTGATACTATCCATCTCAGTAACGTAAGGCTGAGCAGCGACAGGATAATGGAAGTGAGGATCACTTGACTAAGAAGAAGACTGGGTCTTTTCGCCCAAGGTCATCAAAAGCCTCAAGTCTTTGTCTGCATGCATAGCAGCTACCGCAGTGAACATTCCCCTCCCTATGGCAGCTCCACGTCAGTTCTATGGGCGCCTTGAGCTTGATAGCAAGTCTAATTATCTGTTTTCTATTCATCTCTGCAAGTGGAAGCAGTATTTGATATGCTTGGTCATTGCACAATAGACATCCTTCTTTGAAAAGAATGTTTATTTTATCTATGAATTTTTTTGAAGCATCCTTGAAGAATTTAGCGTCATGCAGATTGTGACCTCCGATGATCCATTTGGCACCTAGGTATTCTGCATAGTGGGCGGCTATCGAATAAAATATCATGTTCCTAGCTGGTACATACGACGATTCTTGGGCACCAGAATGGGGGGAGTTCTTTGAGAAGTGCCTGCTGTAATAATAAGAGGAGTCGCCTGCTTCCTTTACAAAAGGCAGATCTATTTCGATTAGATCGCTTATCCCTGCAGCCTTGACCAGCCTGACAGTGGCACGTTTTTCCTGTACAAGTCTGTCAAAGTAGTTGAAGGTAATTGCAATTACTTCAGAATATTTTTCTTTTGCCCAGTAAAGGCAAGTAGCAGAATCGAGGCCGCCTGAGAGCATTACAATGGCCTTATCTCTCCTCATCTACTACTTCTCTTTCTCTACACCGGCAATTATGTGAGCGCCTTTGTTTATACCTTCATAGATGTACACTCCAAGGGCTTCTACATTCTGGGGCATTCTGGGTACAAGCAGTTTAATTATTTCTGAAGAAAGCTTCTCTACAGTTGCTTCACCTGACAGCATGTATGTAGTTGACTTTGGCAGCTGAAGACTAAAGTATCCTTTTGGTCCCTCAAATGCTACGTAATAATGGACATGATCTTCCTTTTGCAGGTATTTCTTGTTAATGAAGAACTTGTGATCTATTGCATTGAGCGTCTCTTTGATTATCCTCTTTGCCTCTCCAAAGTCAACCACCAAGTTGTCCTTCATGCTACCAATTATCTCCACCATTACAGTAGATGTGTGGCCATGCAGAACAGAGCATTTCTCTACCAGCGGCAGGATATGGGCATAGTCAAATGCAAGCGTTGGATCCTCGATAAAGATTGAGCCAGTCTGCATATGATCACCATTATCGAAAAAGAAGAGCGAGTCTAATTCGTCTATTCTGCTCGCATATTTTGAGTGACCTACAGCAATTATATTAAGTGTTGGGATCTTCTCGCGTATATTCTTAAACTTGATGGCATCTTCCTCAGAATCTACTACTTCTATGTATTTGTTGCCTCCTGTTTTGAAATCAATTTTCACAGATTCGCCGTCTGGCATTAATACACTGACATCATACTCGTAATTCTGACTAAGAAATGACAACATTTTTGCAACAGATAATTCTGACCTGCTCCGGAGCAAATTACCTCTGTCTATATACCTAACATCGCTGTTGAGAACGATCCTCTCTTTAGCCATTTTTTCTATTCCTATTCAACAGAAATTGGTCTGGTGTATATATATAAATCGTATTTTCCTCCCATCTGGCTGTGCATTTATCTGGGCATAAAGGTATCTACAAGCTATTGATCTCCTTAAGTCAGGCTCTCTATGATGCAATATCTGAGAATATTTCACAAATACCTAGAGTAGCAGTGGCTTTCTCCGGTGGACTAGACAGTTCTCTTCTTGCCAAGCTGTGCGATCATCTGAGGAAGCAAGTTACGCTTGTAACGATAGGTTTTCCCCGTTCCCCTGATATCTACTTCTCAAAAAGTATGGCATTAAAAATGGGCATGAACCATAAGCTATACGAGATCGATTATAGCGACTTTCAAGAAAAACTGCAGCATGTACGGCGGGCAATAAACTGCTCAAATACTTCTCACATCGAAAACTGCATAGCCTATTATTATGTCTCCAGGCTTGCAAGGGAGAATGACCTAAACGTAGTCTTGAGCGCGAACGGATGCGATGAGCTATTCTGCGGCTATGACAGATATCGTAAAGTCTACTGTGATGGACAGACTCAGATAAAGAGGTTAATGGAAGAGAGCCTCGTCAATGAATTTGCTCTCATAGGGGAAATCAAAACTGTGGCAGCTCAACTAGGGATACAAGTCCAGCAACCGTTTCTATCCTCTAAATTCATCCAATTTGCCAAGACTATTCCTATCGACCAAAAGATCAAAGGACCTGACGACATGATAAGAAAGCATATTCTACGAGAGGCAGCTCTTGCGCTAGGTGTGCCGGAAGAATCGGCAATGAAGCCCAAGAAGGCACTTCAATACGGGTCATCAATTCACAAATACTTCAAGAAAATAGACAGAAGATGATGTATATTCAATGTACATAATATAACTTGTTTTGTAATTCATGAGCCATGTTAATAGATGTTGGAAGGCATTTTGATGCGTATATTTTTACACCAGCAAACTCATCTGCCAGTGACCGTTTTTAAAGTAGTCTCAGCAGACATTCCTTTTTCAAGGATTCCTTTTATTTTTTCATTGTCAAGGAGTGTCTCGATTAGCTTCTGTTGCTCTTCCTTTGGGACTTCATTGGAAGTCTCAAGTGAGTCGATCGCCTTGAGCTTCCAATAGTTGTTCAGTGCATTCTCTATTGTAACCTTGGAGTCATAAACAATCCTACCAAACGTGGTGAGAATATACTTGCCATTCTTTCGCCTTACAAGTCCAGCACGTATCATCCTCGATAGTCTCGAATAGTATTGCTTGCGAGTAAGTTTGGTTTTGTTCTTAAGGTTCTTACTGTCAATCGACTCTAGGGCAACGGTTGTAAATAACTCCAATGATTTATCATCAGCAATGGTTCTGATAACTGATGCTGTTGATGCTTGAGATTTGACCAATAGCCGGCACTCATCTTTAGAGAAGGACGAGACTGGTTATTATAGGTTATTTTCCTTTTGGATACGAATCTGGAGAAATAATTACCCTTTTAGGAGATTATTCTCTACTGATATATAAATACTATGTTATTAAGGCCTACACCATATTTACCTCGATGCATTTCTAATCATAAAGGCAAGGAGGCTCCGACTACCATGCCTAATTGCAGTACCATATAAAGCGGGAACCATTTTTTGTGTTGCTCGCGCATTAATTTCATAACTTCAAACATTTTCCGTATCTTGGTCATTATGAGCAGTGCAAGCGATGCCACGATAGTTACTGCAAAAGGAGTCATCATCATCGTGTCTATGCTATCGTGCTCAAAAACAACAAATGTCGTATAAAGCATCCAAGATATTGCTGGCATGCTCACCAATAGGATAATCAACATCTTGACTGTATTTTCGCCACCCAGGACAATTGGAATTGTGCGTCTGCCTGCTGCCTTATCTCCCTTAATATCTCCCAAATCGTTGACTGTCGAGCCTACAAATATCATGATACCTGACATTGTAATAGTGTGAATTGTTACAATTGGATTGTTGATTACAATCTCTATACCATAGCTCCAGGTGATGCCAAGCATAGTACACAGCATATAAAATAATGCGATAGCGATGTTCTTGATCACGAACCGATTCATAAGAGCGATTTTTTTAGGCGTAGAGTATAGAATCCCAATGAGTATCATCGGCAGTACAAATAG